>CAXPUI010000137.1:0-3939 GCA_964220205.1 Candidatus Allofontibacter communis
TGGGGTAATGCCCCCATGTTGCCACACGTCATGCGCCAGGGGACTGATGACTTTCCCAACAAGGAACTCCAGGCAAGGGCTACGGAAATGGAGCAGAATGGCGAAGCCCTGGCGGTGAGCCTGTTCACAGGGTTCCCCCATGCCGATATCCATCATGCCGGGCTCAGTGTCGTCGTCGCGACAGACAATGATATGAACAGGGCAGAAGAATTGCGGGACGAACTGCTGGCCTCCGCCTGGCAACGACGTCAATCCTTTGTATACCAGATTGAACCCCTGGCGGATTCCATCAGATCGGCGGTCGACGCCGCAGATGAACCAGGAGAAGGACCGATTATTCTCCTGGATCATTACGACAATACCGCATCCGGCGGCACAATGGATACGACGGAAGTTCTCCAGGCGATTCTGGACAGTGACCTCGAGGATGTCGCTGCGTTCGGCATCTTCGACCCTGACGCTGTATCTGAGATGATCGCCATCGGTGTTGGTCATACAGCAACCGTCCGATTAGGCGGTCGCCTGCATATGGATGCGCTTGAAGAACAAAGCTCTCCCATAGAAGTTACCGGGCGAGTGCGCCTGATTACGGATGGCGAATTCACTATTACCGGGCCGATGGGTACCGGCGGCAAGGCAAGCATGGGTAACTCGGTGTTGCTGGACACTGGTCCAGTTCAGATCGTCGTGATTTCCCGACACACTGAACCCTACGACCTGGGATGCTTTTACAGCATGGGTATTGACCCACTAAAGAAAAAGTACCTCATGTTGAAAAGCAGAATTCATTACAGGGCGACTTACCGCAGTATCGCCAAGAAGGTTATCGAGTGTGCAGGATGCGGAGTCTGTACCTCCGATTATGATCAACTGACCTTTGAGCACGTCAGACGCCCCATCTTTCCTCTCGACAATATCAACAGCTGGGACCTGAAACAGACTCTGGACCATTGATAGCGGTCACCTCACCACGACCTATCGAGACGCTTGCCAGGCCAAGGCCTGAACCTTTGTCTGGCAGGATGGTCGAGATCAACACAATGTCGACTTTTCGCCGAACTCGTTGACGCCTTCGCTGTTCGAAACAGCTGTTTTTCTCTGCTTAGCGTCATAGGCGCAAGGCGCCAAATTCGCTATTCTGGGTAACCCAGAACATCAGATAAAGGAACACAATCATGTTGAGCCTGTCTATCCCTGAACATATCGAACCCCTCCGCCAGCGCGTCCTGGACTTTATTGAACAGGAGGTCTATCCGGTCGAAAAAGACCTCCTTGAAGACAAGGTTGCTTCTCGCCGCGGCGATATTCTTAAAGGCCTGATGGACAAAGCCAAGGCTGAAGGCTTGTGGGCCCTGGGTCATCCTGAAGAGATTGGTGGAGGCGGACTGCCCTTCATGGACTACGTTTTCATCAATGAGGTCGTCGGTCGCTCTGAGATAGCAATGGTGGCGCTGGGCACTCATTCCCTCCAGGATTCAATCATGCTCCATAGATACGCATCCGATGAGTGGCGCGAGCAGTATCTGGCGCCACTGGTAGCGGGGGAGGTGTTTCCGAGCTTTGGGATGACGGAACCGGAAGTTGCTAGTTCCGACCCAACCCAGCTCCAAACGAGTGCGGAGCTCGTTGGCGACGAATGGGTAATCAACGGCCGGAAATGGTTCACCTCCGGTGCAGGCAATGCAGCCTACACCACGGCCATGGTTAGAACAGAACCGGATGCACCCGATCATTCGGCTTTCTCGATGATCGTCGTACCAACCGACACACCTGGTTACAACATTATCCGTGATGTGAAGGTGATGGGTCAGCCGGATGGGCACTATGAAGTTGTTTACGACAACGTCCGTGTCCCCAAGGACAATCTGCTGGGCCCAAGGGGTCAGGGTTTCAAGATCGCCCAGGATCGGCTTGGTCCTGGCCGCATATTCCACTGCATGCGCTGGCTCGGCCAGGCACAACGAGCCTTTGACCTGATGTGTGACCGGGCCAATAACCGCCGTGCTTTCGGCAAAAATCTGGGTGAACACCAGCAGATTCAGAAGTTTGTCTTCGATACAGCGGCTGAAATACAGGCTTCCCGGCTGTTGACCCTGCACGCGGCCCAGAGGATCGACCAGGGTGACGAAGCTCGGATAGAGATCGGTCTGATCAAGGTCTTTGGTGCTTCCATGCTCCACAATGCTATAGATCGCGCCATACAGGTTCATGGTGCGCTAGGGGTTACCGAGGATACACCGCTGGAACGCATGTATCGCCACGCCCGGTTTGCAAGAATCTATGACGGTGCCGATGAAGTCCACGTGATGAACACAGCCCGCAGGATCCTTCGCGTCTACCAGGACGGTGAGAAATTTGATTTCGGATTACGCTAGATTGAGTCAGATCAGGTTGGTCTGACCCAGGCAGAAAGAACCGCCAATCCCGTTATCCGGTCTAGTTAAGTTCTGGGAGACCAAAAACCAGCAGCCTGGTCATGCCTGGCTGTCCTCCTGTTGCAGCCAAGTCCTTGAGTTCGTCTGATCGGTACGACTCTCAAAGTAGCGATAAACCGGCAGACCAATGACAATCAACGCGAGTCCAGCCAGGGCTCGACCCGGAGTGACCAGCATGGTGTTAATCAGGAGATAGACCGCGACAAGGATGAATATGACAGGGACAAAGGGGTAGCCCGTGACCCGATAGGGCCTGGGAAAATTCGGATATCGCCGTCTCAGTATAAGCAGCGCCGCCCCGTTCATCGCGAAGAATATCCACAAGACAAACACATACATGTCGGTCAGGACATCAAATGTTCCACTGGCCGCCAGCACCAGGGACCAGACGCCGATCAGGATGACAGCGACAGCCGGCACACTTCGACCGGACAAATCTGCGAAACGAGCTGGCAACAAATTGGCCCTGGCCATAGTAAAGGGCACGCGGGGACCCGAAAGCAACGTTGTGTGCAATGTCCCGTAGGCAGATATCATGAGGCAGGCGGATATCACCGCAGCTGCGCCCGGGCCGGCAAATTGCCGAGCCACTTCAAAAGCGACGGAAGAGTCCTCGCCCACACTGGCAACATCGACGGGTGTCAGCACGTAGAAGTAGGCTGCATTAATCATGAGATAAAGGACGATAATCAGCACAGTACCACCTATCAGCGCAAGCGGGATATTGCGCTCAGGATCATCCACCTCGCCACCAAGCGCGGAGATGATAGCCCAGCCGTTGTAACCCCAGAGCGCGCCCAGCATGGCCGCACCGAAGCCGCCTAATCCCAGTCTCGCGCTCTCTGGAACGCCTTCGCAGGTGCCAGCTGAACCACTCAGCGAGAAATTTCCCCAGGAGCCATCGGCGAATACAAAAGCTCCAAGCCCCACCATCAGAACAAGCCCTACCTTGACGCAGGTGAGGATTGTTGTTGCATGACCATTCAGTCTGACCGTCGCCAGGTTAAAGAGCGTCCCAATCACGATAACCAGAAGCGGCAACAGCGACATCTCCAGTTTGGACAGACCACCATCGAGCAGATCATTCAGAAAGACTACACATAAGATGGCCACTGCGGCCGCTGAAGCGCCGAGCGAAATGGTCTTGGTCCAGCCATAAAGGAATGCCCAGCGAGGGCCGAATGCTGCTCCAATAAAGTGAAACTCGCCTCCGGCACGGGGCATCATGCTGCTGAGTTCAGCATAGACTAGCGCTCCCGCGAGGCTCAACATACCCGCAACCAGCCAGACCAGCAGGACCATATCTGGCGAACCGACATTACACGTCATGACTCTCGCCTTTACGAAGACACCCGTACCGATAACATTGGCAAGAATCAAGGCTGCTGCCGGCACCAGGGTCAGGGCGCGTACGAGATTACGATTGGTCGTGTCTACCATAATAAGTACTGCTGCAGAGCCTTCTCGATTGATTGAACAGATATTACACCGAAGTCAGATTGCT
>CAXPUI010000138.1:0-6677 GCA_964220205.1 Candidatus Allofontibacter communis
AGAATCAGGCGTGTGATGGTGATCGCATTGGGGATATGTCTTAATTTATCCATGTTGTTCAGGGGCGCTGCCACCGGTAGTGCATCTCTCGCTTCAATGTCGTCTCGTCCACCAGGATGAGTCGCTCGTCCAGTTCGATGATCTCCACCAGTTGCTCTACCTGACCCTCGATCCTGAGTTCATAACGAGCCATGTCACTCTGCAGAC
Source organism: Candidatus Allofontibacter communis (assembly GCA_964220205.1). Taxonomy (GTDB): domain Bacteria; phylum Pseudomonadota; class Gammaproteobacteria; order Pseudomonadales; family Azotimanducaceae; genus UBA9659. The sequence goes on from CAXPUI010000138.1 coordinate 208, forward strand.
TGACGACGGTGCTGCTGAGAACAGGTGTCAGTTTTTCCAGATAGGCGCTGACCGCGGCATAATCCTGCAAATTCGCGATACCGTCGATGGTCACTGTAATGGTCGACTTTGAAGAATCAAGGGCATAGCGAGCAGCCAATTGATCTGCCACCCGATCAACCAACTGCTGCAGGAGGTCGCTCACTGACAGCGCGGTTGATTCCACGGAGTACCATTCTTCATCCAGCCGATAGGACCACTTTCCCAGCCAGCGACCAACCTCTTTCTGGATTCGCGCGGTAACGACAGCATCTGGCTCGTACCGGTCTGACGCCCCGGCGATACGCTCCAGAAAAGCACCCCAGACCTCAGCTGTGCTGATTCGCGACGTGTCTTCGAGGTCGAGTATGGGAAGCAGAACAGGCAAGCCACGTCTCTCCGCCTGCTCGATGAGGCTCGTCACCAGGCCAGTGGCATCCGTGTCATTCAGGATTCTTCGACCATCGCCATCATTAACAGCAATCCAGAAGAGTACACCAGGCCTGTTGCTGCCCCAGACCGGTAGCTCAGCATCGCGTAACAGCCGTGCGACCGCACTGGGCTCAAAATGCAATTGCAGAAGCTGCGCGGAGACCTCTTCGCCGTTGACCAGCAGGGTACGTTCTGTTGTCTCATAACTGTATTGATAATAGTAATCCGCAGAGCGCCGCAAGGCTTTCTTGACCAGCGCTCTTTCCTGCACCTGAACATCACCGGATACTCTGACCAGCACCTGCAGCAACCCGGCCCTGCTGCCCGCTCTCAGTTGCGCCGGACTCTCATCGGCTACCAGCACCTCAGCGACATAGAGATCATCTACTTCGACCGCAAAGCCGGTCAGAGACAGCATGCCAGTTATCAGGAAGGCAAAAATTCGGCAACGCAGGCGAGAACTTCTGGTGCAAATACGCATCTACATATTGTAACGTTTACTTAAAGAGCAAATCGAACAAAGTGTACCGTTTCATCTATCTCCTCGTCCTGTTCTCCACCAGTGTCTGCGCTGAAATGACAGACTTTCGAGCTGAGTACAGCGCTGAATATCGAGGTTTACCGGTCAAAGCCACGGCAGTCCGGGAACTTAAAAGGCTCTCTGACAATAGATTTCGCCTGACTTCCTCCGCCCATTCGCTATTTCTGAATGTCACTGAGACCAGTGAACTTGAGTATCGCAACCAGCAACTGAGGCCCCTGAGCTATTCTTACAAGCGCCGCGGTCTGGGTCGGAAGAAAGATGAGCAGTTGGAATTCGACTGGGAGACAGGCCAGCTCGCTCACAGCAATAACTATTCACCCCTGGCCGAGGACACCCTTGATAAATTGTCCCTGCAACTGAAACTGAGCCAAGACATCGCCAGGCTGGCAAAATCCGGTGAACCAATACCCGAACTAAGCTACGTGATCGCTGATAAGGACAGGCGCAAAACCTATCGGTTCAGGGTTCTTCCTGAAGAGAGACTGGAGACACCCCTCGGAAGCCTCCGGACCCTTCCTGTTGAACGAGTAGGCGACAAGAAACAACGAGAGACCCGGTTCTGGCTGGCCCTGGATCACGACTACCTGCTGGTGAGGGCACTGCAATTGAAAAATGACAGCGGACTGGAACTCAACCTGGTCAATGCGGTTATCAACGGCGAAGTAATTACAGGCAACTAGCCTTTCGACAATCGCTCAGGCCTTCGGCAGCGTTACCCCGGTCTGGCCCTGGTACTTGCCCCCGCGATCCGCATAGGAAGTCTCACAAACCTCATCGGATTCAAAAAACAACATCTGGGCTACACCCTCGTTGGCATAAATCTTCGCTGGCAGATTCGTTGTGTTTGAAAATTCCAGGGTGACATGCCCTTCCCACTCCGGCTCCAGAGGAGTGACATTAACAATGATGCCGCAACGGGCATAGGTTGATTTACCCAGGCAAACCGTCAGGACACTGCGCGGGATTCTGAAATACTCGACTGTACGCGCCAGCGCAAAGGAATTAGGCGGGATAACGCAGATATCGTCCTTAATGTCGACGAAACTCCTGTCGTCGAAGGCCTTCGGGTCAACGGTGGCTGAAAATATATTGGTGAAAACCTTAAACTCATTGGAACATCGAACATCATACCCATAGCTCGAGGTGCCATAAGAAATAAGACGCGAACCATCGGCATGCACACGAACCTGTCCCGGTTCGAAAGGTTCAATCATCTTCTCAGATTCCGCCATCCGGCGGATCCATCGATCGGATTTAATACTCATGGGAGACCTTCTATCAACGCGTTGCGATCATAACACCGCCCGACTCTCAACTTAATCGTCGAGAATGTTAATGACTGGCGCAGTATGGGTCTGGTCTTCAATCTGCTCAACAACGGCGGCTGCCGCCAGCGCGAAACGCTGACTGATGTCCTCATCAGGCGACGTGTGGACCAGTGGCTGACCCCGATCGGATGCCAGACGTAACTCAAGGTTCAGCGGCAACTGCGCCAGCAGCCTGGTCTCGTAGTCCGCAGCAACAGCCGTACCGCCGCCCGACCCGAATATCTCCTCTTCATGCCCGCACTGGCTGCAAATATGGGTACTCATGTTCTCGATCACCCCAAGAACCGGTACTTGAACCTTGCGGAACATCTCAATCCCTTTTCTGGCATCCAGAAGCGCCACATCCTGCGGCGTCGTGACAATCACCGCACCTGCCAGCGGTACACGCTGCGCCAGTGTCAGCTGGATATCGCCCGTTCCAGGGGGCATATCCACGATCAGGTACTCCAGTACACCCCACTCTGTCTGAGTCAGCAGCTGCTGCATAGCACCGCTCGCCATGGGACCACGCCAGATCGCAGGCGTACGCTCCGAGGTAACGAAGCTCATCGACATGCAACGCACACCATGGGCTTCTATCGGCAGAAGCAGATCATCACGAACGTCCGGTCGAGTATCGGCGGGCAGACCAAGCAAGGTACCCTGACTGGGGCCATAGATATCGGCGTCCAATAACCCTACGGTTGCGCCACGGGCAGCCAGCGCCACAGCCAGGTTGACCGATACCGTTGATTTGCCAACCCCACCCTTGCCGGAGGCTACCGCCACTATGCGACGAATGCTGTCCAGCTGAAATTTTTCAAACTGCTGCTCGCTGATGGCAATTCTCCTCAGCCAAAACCCATAGTTTAACAAGACCGGGACCATTGCAGGGAGCACCCAAGGTCGCAATTCATGGCCGTTTGCTATACATTCTGCACCCCAAAATCAGCGACTAAACCTGAAAACTCATGGACAAGCGACGCATACTCGTCACCAGCGCTCTCCCGAATGCCAATGGTTCCATACATCTTGGTCATTTAATGGAGCATATCCAGACAGATATCTGGGTGCGGTTTCAGCGTATGCGAGGCCACGAGTGCATCTACGTCTGTGCGGACGATACCCACGGCACCGCGACCATGCTGCGTGCAGAGGAGCTTGGGATTACCCCGGAGAGCCTAATAGAGAGCGTGAATGCCGAGCACAGAACCGACTTCAGCGACTTCGCCATCAGCCACGACAACTACTACTCGACTCACTCACCGGAAAACCAGGAATTTTCGTCGCTGATCTATGAGCGACTGGTAGCTGCAGATCAAATCAGGTCCAGTACGGTCAGTCAGCTTTACGACCCGGAAAAAGAGATGTTCCTGGCGGATCGTTTTATCGTCGGGACCTGTCCCAAGTGCAACGCAGAAGACCAGTACGGTGATAATTGCCAGGAATGTGGAGCAACCTACGAAGCGACCGAGCTGATTGAGCCAAGATCAAAAGTCTCCGGGATCAAACCGATCCTCAAGGAATCAACCCACTTCTTCTTTGCTTTGTCCAACTTTACCGACTGGCTCAGAGAATGGACCCGGAGCGGCACCCTGCAGGACCCCATCGCCAACAAACTCGCCGAGTGGCTGGACGCTGGCCTGCATGACTGGGATATCAGTCGTGATGCGCCCTATTTCGGCTTTGAGATTCCAGGGGAACCCGGGAAGTATTTCTACGTCTGGATGGATGCGCCTATCGGCTACATGGCCGCCTTCAAAAACTACTGTAACACCCGCGATGATCTGACATTCGACGACTTCTGGCGGAAAGACTCAACTTGCGAAGTCCACCATTTCATCGGCAAGGATATCGTTAACTTTCACGCTCTCTTCTGGCCAGCGATTCTGGATACCGCGGGCTACCGAACTCCCACCCGGATACATGCCCATGGTTTCGTTACCGTCGGCGGTGTCCAGATGTCCAAGTCCAGGGGTACTTTTATCAACGCCAGGACCTACCTGGATCACCTGGACCCGGAGTACCTCCGGTACTACTTTGCCGCCAAGATGAGCGCGGGCGTCGATGATCTGGACATTAATCTCGACGATTTCGTGCAACGCGTTAATGCCGACGTCGTCGGCAAAGTTGTCAACATCGCGTCCCGTTGTGCCGGCTTCATCAACAAACAGTTCGACAGCACTCTGTCGAGCAAAGCTGACCTGCCGTTACTCTCAGAACTCGAGGCCGCTGGCCCGAGCATCGCTGAGCACTACGAGCAGGGCGACTATGGTAAAGCCCTGCGCGAGATTATGTCCCTGGCAGACAAGGCCAACCAATACATCGATGAAAACAAGCCCTGGGTGATGATCAAGGAAGCGGACAGCCGGGACGACGTTCAACAGGTCTGCTCCAACGGACTCAACCTGTACAAGACATTGATCACCTACCTGAAGCCTGTTTTGCCCAACCTCGCCCGAAAATCAGAAGCGTTCCTGGATGTTGCAGATCTGGACTGGGACAGCGCCGGAACACCGCTGGCTGGACACAGGATCAAGAAGTTCAAACCGCTGATGACGCGGGTCGACACCGAAAAAGTTGATGCCATTGTCTCCGCCACGATGACTGAACCAGCCGCGCCTGCCAACAGTGAACGCGAAAACGAGGAGTCAGTCACAACAGACGAGGATTGGATCGAGTTCGATGACTTCGCGAAAGTAGACCTGAGAGTGGTCAGGATCAAGGCTGCACAACCGGTCGAGGGCGCAGACAAACTGCTGCAGTTGACACTCGATCTAGGCGACGAGGAACGCCAGGTGTTCGCCGGCATTAAATCGGCCTATGAACCCGAATCGCTGGTTGGCAAACTGACTGTCATGGTGGCCAACCTGGCACCCCGCAAAATGCGCTTCGGCGTCTCCGAAGGCATGGTACTGGCCGCGGGACCGGGCGATAAAGACATCTTCCTGCTGGAGCCTGACTCCGGGGCTGTACCCGGCATGAAAGTCACCTAGATAAGCAATTGGCCCATCTTGATTGTTAAGATAGCGCAATGCCTGATGCGCTTTACATTCTGTTAACGACGATATTCGTCAACAATTTCGTGACCGTACAATTTCTCGGCCTATGTCCGTTCATGGGCGCCAGCCAGCGCCTGGAAACCGCCATCGGGATGGGCATGGCGACGACTTTTGTGCTGACACTGGCGTGTGCGTCCAGTTACCTGGTTGACACCTACCTGCTGATACCCTTACAGCTTGAGCATCTGCGCATCATCGTCTTTATCGTTGTCATCGCTTCGCTTGTCCAGCTAGCACAAATAGTCATGCGCGCGACTCAACCGATGCTGCATGAAGCCCTGGGTATCTTCGTGCCCCTGATCACCACCAATTGCGCGGTCCTCGGTGTCGCGCTGCTGAATACTCAACAACATCACGACTTCACCAACAGCATCTTCTATGGCTTCGGCGCTGCGCTTGGATTCTCGCTGTTACTTATCGTGTTTGCCACCATCAGAGAGAAACAGCAACTCGACGACATACCCAAACCCTTTCAAGGGGCAGCAATCAACCTGATCACTGCAGGAATCCTGTCTCTCGCTTTCATGGGCTTCACGGGTCTAGCCTGATGTTTACCTTGACTCTGTTACCTGATCTTCTGGTACTGACTGGACTGGTCACACTGAGCGCCCTGAGTCTCGTTTTCAGCAGGCGGCACCTGGCTCCCGATGAAGATCGCGTGGTCGAGGAACTCAACAGCCTGCTGCCACAAACACAGTGTGCTCAATGTGGTTACCCCGGATGTCGACCTTATGCTGAAGCTCTCGCTGATGGTGCGCCGGTCAACCTCTGCCCGCCAGGCGGCCAGGAAACTGCTCAACAACTGGCAGCAAAACTGGGTCGGTTAACGGAGCCTGTGATCGTTGAAGAACCGGCACCCGTAGTTGCCCGGATTGTAGAAAGTGAGTGCATCGGCTGTACTCTGTGCATAAGCGCATGTCCTGTTGATGCCATTGTCGGCGCTGCACAAAAGCTGCACACAGTACTCAGTGATGTCTGTACTGGTTGCGAACTCTGTCTGCCACCCTGTCCCGTTGATTGCATCGAACTGGACGCATTGCCCCAGATCGAAGGACCCGAATTCCCCATCGAGACGATGGCCTGCATCAATTGCGGGTTCTGCGTGAC
>CAXPUI010000139.1:0-5544 GCA_964220205.1 Candidatus Allofontibacter communis
ACCAGGAAGCACTAAACCTTTGCGAGGCGATAGCACGCCAACCCCTGAATCAGGAGGAACTGGAATTCGCGCGCTATTTCGCCGTGAAGGTTGGTAGAAAGTCAGGCCTGGATCATGGGCTGACTGCGGCTGTCAAGGCGTCCATACCCACCGAGACCATTGCAGTTCGACCCGGCCTCAACAGGGTAGAGCAGGCCGCTGCGCAATACTACGAGGAACATTCAGAAGGACAGGCCGACCAATGTTTCTACGTCGAGAACCTCCTCTTTAACGGCCTGTTTGGCCTGGTTTTCTGGGACATTATCTTCGCGGCAGTACCTGGCGCTTTTCATCATCCTTTCCAGCGTGGTCCTGCTGATCTGTACACCGGGGACTTCCTGGTGAGTCGGCGTAGCCGGATTGAGGACAGGTTGGCGGAGGTAGGAGAAGCGAGTCTACTCAAGAACCGGGCGTTGAATGTCTTCAAGCATAAAGAGGGAATCGCCAACGAGTTTGTCCACTGGGGCTTTTGGAATGAAGAAATACTAAGCCTGGCGTTAGAACGAATCGCTCCACGCCATTATCAGGTTGTATTCAGCAGGATGGTTAAAGATCTTGGAAGTAACACGAGTGGCTTCCCTGATCTTATTCTTTTCGGCGATGAAGGTTATCGTCTTATTGAAGTTAAAGGGCCGGGTGACCGGTTACAAAAAAATCAGCATCGATGGTTTCAGTATCTTCTGGAGCATGACCTGCCGGTATCCCTGGTGAATGTTGTATGGACAGCAGACTAGAAACCATCAAGTTGTCCGTTGGGGCTCTCGCCGAGCTCGGTAGAACAGGTGATATCAATTACCGTTTTGCATCGCGTAGTTCAGCACACGAATGTATTGCCGCTCACAAATTTGTTCAACAGTCCCGGGGGGATGGCTACACCGCGGAACACCCTGTAGCACACGAGATCCGTTATGGCACCTATCAGATTGACATCAGTGGTCGAATCGATGGTTATTTCTTATCCGAAACAGGGATTTGCATTGATGAAATCAAGTCAGTGCGCGTGCGACCGGAAGACATTCCTGATGATGTGCTCGATCAGTTCTGGCGACAGGCTTTTTGCTATGCGTTTATGCTGGTTCGTGAAAAGCAAGTGGTGCAGGCTCGGGTGCGATTGTGTCTTTATCATCTCGATGAGGAAAAAGAGTATCGACTGGAGCGCGTGCTCACCGTCGGAGAACTCTCGCAACGGTTCGTTGATGCTGTCCTGATGCTGGTTGAACGCGTTGAACGCCGGGATCGATGGTGCAGGACCCGTGCAAAGGCGAATGCGACGCTGGCGTTCCCATATTCGGCTTATCGTCCCGGTCAGAGAGATATGGCTGTTTCTGTGTATCGCCAGTTAACGAAGGGTGAACAGGTGGTTCTGCAGGCACCCACCGGTATAGGCAAAACGATGGGGACATTGTTCCCGGCAATACATGCGCTTGAGACCTCAGAAAACCAGAGGGTGTTCTATCTGTCCGCGAAGTCGTCAACGCAACAACAGGCTGAAACCGCGGCGAAGCACCTGGTCGACTCCGGTGCACGGATCAGGAGTGTAACCCTGACTGCCAAGGAAAAGATCTGTTTCAGCCCAGGCCAGCCCTGTGATCCGGAGCACTGTGAATTTGCTCAGGGTTACTACGACAGAGTGCGCTCGACGATTGCCGACATGCTGGAGCAACGCGACCTGTTTGACCGTAACACCATTGAAGAATTCGCGAGGCGGCACGGCGTTTGTCCTTTTGAGTTGAGCCTTGATCTTTCCCGTGAAGCCGACCTGATTATCTGTGATTACAACTATGTCTTCGATCCGTTCGTGTACCTGCGCCGCTACTTTGATGCCCAGCCACCGGATTCCCTGGCATTGATCGACGAAGTTCACAACCTGGTCGATCGTGGTCGTGATATGTACTCCGCTGAATTGGAAAAGTCTGATTTTCTTACGCTGGCTCTCTTGTTAAAAGGTTATTCAACGACCCTGTCGGAGACTGCGCACGCGGTCAATCGATCATTCCTGGAACTGGCCAGATCGGATGACAGGTATGCCACCGAAGGTTATCTCGTCCACGACGATGTGCCAGGGCGAATCCTCAAGGCTTTGGAAAAATTCTGCGTACAGGTGGAAGCGATGTTGCAGGCAAATGAAGAAGCAGCCTGGCCCGAAGAACTCCTGTCATTGTACTTCCAGGCGATGCGGTTCCGAAAAACGGCAGAGGAGTATGACAACAATTACATGACGCTTCTGAGCCAGGGTGAAAAAGCGAGCGCCAGGCTGAAATTATACTGTATCGATCCTTCCAGAAAGCTGGCAGGAGGCTTCGCGCGCATGGCGGGCGTCGCCTGCTTTTCAGCGACCTTGCAACCACAAAGCTACTTCAGGGCGCTGCTGGGGATCAGTGAATCGGGTTGCTGGTATCAACTGCCGTCTCCCTATTCTAAGGACAGGCTGCATGTGTCCCTGGCAACCCATATCGATACGTCCTATAGCGCAAGACAATCTTCAATTGAACCCATCATACAAGTCATAGAAGCCATTACCGCAGAAAGAGATGGCGGGTACCTGGTTTTCTTTCCTTCCTACAGTTACCTGGAGTCTGTGCTTGAGGTTTTCGTAGCCAGGCATCCTGAGAAAACAGTTGTCGCGCAAAGCCGCCATATGTCTGAGAGTGAACGACAGGATTTCCTCGATCACTTCAATGGAAGCGCTGTCTGCGGATTCGCGGTTCTGGGGGGAGTTTTTGGCGAAGGTATTGATCTGAAAGGGGAGCGACTGATCGGGGCCATCATCATTGGTGTCGGTTTGCCTGGCCTGAGTATCGACAGGGATGTCATTCGAGACCGCTATACAGAGCATGGGTTTGAATTAGCCTACCAGTATCCGGGTATTGTAAAAGTGCTGCAGACGGCTGGCAGGGTGATTCGCAGCGAACATGATGAAGGTGTTGTCTGCCTTGTAGATCGTCGTTACAGCCAGGCGAGATACCAGCAAATGCTACCCGATCACTGGACAATCAAACAATCCAGCTCTATTGACCAACTTAAGCGCGGTCTATCCGGGTTCTGGGCGGAGCGCTGAATCCTTGATGTCAGAGGTTGATGCTGCAGGAGAGGCAATGCAGGTAAACACCTGGTTGACTGGTTATTGTCATTAGCGTGCCCAACTCGCGCTGAAGATTGGTCAGAACCTGGTTCGGGAGTCCCGAACCCAGAGAAACCCCGGCGTCAAGAAGTTGTTGCAGTAACTGTTCCTGGGGAGACAGTCCTTTCTCCAGGTAGATGGTCTCGTACTCATCCAGTCCCGCTAACGTCGCAGCCGAAGCGATGGCGTCATCAATGCCTCCTATGGCGTCCACCAGACCGTTTTCCTGGGCTTGTGCACCGGTCCAGACCCTTCCCTGAGCGATTGCATCGACATCCGCTGACGCCATGTTTCGACCTTCCGCGACCAGGGAGATGAATTTGTCGTAGGTCTGGTCTACAGACAACTGCAGGGCTTTAGCAAACATCGGGTTGATAGACCGGGTCGGGTCAAAAGCGCCAGATAAGCTGGTCGTTCCAACACCATCATTGGCAATACCCAGCTTCGCCAGCGTTTGTTCTGCCGTCGGAAAGACTGAGAACACCCCGATAGAGCCGGTGATCGTGGTTTCCGTGGCGTAAATGCGGTTCGCTGTGCTGGCAATCCAGTAGCCTCCAGACGCGGCGACGCCGCTGAAAGACGCCACAACAGGTTTCCCCGAATGCTGGGTCAGGGCCAATTCACTGCGAATAAGCTCGGAGGCTGAGGCGCTGCCTCCCGGACTGTCTACTCTCAGGACGATTGCCTTGACACTGTCCCTGTTGCGGGCCTCTCTGACGAGTCGAGCGACAGAGTCTCCACCAATCTGCCCGGGCGGATGGTCCCCATCGAGGATATTACCGCTCGCAACGATCACCGCGACCTTGTCTCTGCCCGGTGTCTCAATAGGCACAGGTGGCCTGGTGGCGGCAAGGTACCGACGAAAGTCAATCTGCCTGTAGCTGTCTCCTGAGCTGCCTGCCAGTTGTCGCAGTTTGTTACGCCAGTCGGTCCTGCTGATTTTCGCGTCTACCAGTCCCTGATCGATTGAAGCCTGAACAAAATCCTTCCCGGCAGCAGCCATGATTTCGGCGTAGTTGTCGATATAGTAGCTGATATCAGTTACGGCAATGCCACGTTGCTCTGATACGGTGTTGAGATAACGCTGCCAGAGCTCATCAACCAGTAACTGGTTGGCTTCGCGTGAAAAATCCGACATGGATTGTCGTGTCAATGTCTCCGCTGCATCCTTGAAAACACCGGCTTTGAACACATGAATGGAAAGCGATAATTTTTCCAGGGCTTCTTTGAAATATAGGGGATAACTGCCAAGTCCCTGCAGGAAGACGCCACCCAGGAAACTATGCGCGTCCGCGTCGACATAGATCGCATCCGCATAAGCGGCCAGAAAATACTGAGTTTGTGAGTAGCTGCTGCCAAAGGCGTATACCGGTTTGCCGCTTTCCCTGAACGCCATCAGCTCTCTGCCTATCTCACTGTAAAGACTGAGGCTGCTGCCAGCGAGTTCTGAGAGGTCGAGCACTATTACCTGTATCCGATCGTCCTCCGCTGCAGCGCGGATAGCGTCCGACAAGTCCCTGCCCAGGGTTTCTCCGACATCCCTCTGACCACCAAAAAAAAACTGCTGAACCGGGTCAACCACTGTTTTCTGGTTAACAATCACGCCCGTGGGATTGATTATCAGTGCCGCAGATTCTGGCACCTGGGCACTCGGTCGGGCGATAAGGGCGAAGATAACAAGACCAAGAACAGCCAGAAACAAAAGGTTGCCGATAGCGTTTTTTAGAGCAGTAATGAAGCGCCAGGTATTTTTCAGGATAGACATCGCGACGGTCCTGTCCGTGTTAAGCACAAAGTTGCTGAATGCTAACATAGGATCAGCGAGTATCCTGCAGCAGACCTCCCTGGATTAGAGCGCGGCGTACAGCGCCGGGTCCATCAACTCGCTCAGCCGCCATCCCCATGGAACTTGCAGCATCAACATTGACCTGATTGTCGTCAAAGAACAGCACCTGGTCGGGTGAGAGCGCCAGTTGGTCGAGAACGTTTTCAAATGCCTCCCGTTCCGGTTTCAGCAATCCAGTTTCATGCGAAAAAAAACATCGTTCAAACGATGCCACAATAGGTTGTTGACTCAAAAAAAATTCGAAGTGAGTGATGTTGGTATTTGACAGGCAGGCTAGCGCAAAGTCGTCTGAGAGCTGCTCCAGTAGCAATTCTGCACCCGGAAATGTCCGTTTTGGCAATCGACAAAATAATTCAAGAAACTCGTTTTCATCAAGCGTCAGGTCAAACTCCGCTATCATACTGGTGGCGAACTCTGCCTCATTACAGGTGCCTGATTCAAAGGCGCGTACTGCTGGACTGCGTATCCAGCCCCGCCAGATCGCCTCCGGGGAAATAGGCGAGGTCGCCATCATTTCGTGAAGGTCGCCAAGCTCAAT
>CAXPUI010000140.1:0-12180 GCA_964220205.1 Candidatus Allofontibacter communis
TGGCGGGGTTTCCCTTGGTTCTCGATGTCTTTAAAGGTTGGGTGCCGCTGCTGGTTCTGGATACGATTGCGAGTCTCTCTTTCCTGACTCACTACAACGCAATTTCGCGTGGAGTCCTGAGCCTGCAGGATTTCCTCTATTTCATTTCGGTGATTGTGGTTTGGCTGCTGGCAACCAGCATCGTCCTGGATATCAAGAAAGGGGATTGATGATGAGAGCTAATGTCACCTTGTCTATCGTGATGCTCCTCCTGGGGTTTCTGCTGTTTTCGCTGTTGAACCAGGCCATGCTGTCAGGAGTGCGTCTCGATTTGACGCAAAACCGTCTGTACACCCTCTCTGATGGCACTGAGGAAATCCTGTCGGAAATTGATGAGCCCATAAACCTGTATTTCTTTTTCTCTGAGAAAGCCAGTGAGGACCTGACTTCTCTGAGGGCCTATGCTCAGCGGGTTGAAGAAATGCTGCTGGAATACCAGTTGGCTGCGGGAGACAGGATCAACTTGCAGGTTATCGATCCCGAACCTTTTTCTGAACAGGAAGATCAGGCGGCGGCTTTCGGTCTGCAGAGCGTCCCGGTCAATCAGTCCGGCGACGAACTTTACTTTGGTCTGGCGGGAACGAATGCCCTTGATGGCCAGGAGATTATCAGCTTTTTCCAGCCGGATAAGGAAGAGTTCCTTGAATATGAGCTGAGTAAACTGGTTTATTCCCTGGCGAACAGTGCCCGGCCAAAAGTCGTTGTATACGCAGGCCTGCCTGTGGGCCAGAACATCGATCCCAGGACCTATCAAGCCACGCCGGCCTGGGTGGTAATCAGTCAGCTCGAGGAACTCTTTGAACTGGAAATCGTCGAGACCCTGACCGCTGGTTCGGTTACCCCGGCTGACCTGCTTGTGCTGATTCATCCCCAGGGTTTCGGTGATGAGCAATTGTACGTGGTTGATCAGCATGTGATGCGGGGTGGCAAGCTGATTGCGTTTGTTGATCCCTTGGCTGAGATGGCGCCGGCACAGGGGGGCGGAATGCCCGCACCGAGCCCTTCAGATCTGAACAGAATCACGGCTGGCTGGGGTGTGACGCTCAGGTCCGGCGAAGTGCTCGGTGATGCACAGGCTGCGCTGCTGGTCAGCGGTGCGAATGGTGCTCCCGTGCGTCACCTGGGTATTCTGGGTTTTGGCTCGGGGCAGCTTTCGGATACTGATGTCGTCACGGCACCTCTGGAAACCGTTAACCTGGCAACCGCTGGTATCTTCGATGTTGATGAAGTCGAGGGTATTACCGCAACATCGCTGATTACGTCGAGCACGTCTTCCGGTTCCCTGCCCGCAATGCAGTTTCAATTCCTCGGTGACCCCGCGGAACTGCAAAAGGGTTTCAGCCCGACAGGCGAGAGCTATCAGGTAGCGCTGAGGGTTTCCGGGCGTGCCGAGACCGCGTTCCCGGCGGGTATCCCCGGTCAGGATGAAGCGGTCGTCACGGCCACTGAGGATTTGCAGGTGGTGTTGGTGGCCGATACCGATCTGTTAGCGGACCGCCTCTGGGTTCAGGTGCAGAATTTCTTCGGTCAACAGATTGCGTCTGCCTTCGCTGATAATGGCAGCTTTATCGAGAACCTGTTGGAGAATCTTTCCGGCAGCAGTGCATTGATTGATGTTCGCTCCAGAGGACAGTTTTCGCGTCCGTTTGTTGTTGTGGAGAACCTGCGACGGGACGCTGAAGCCCAGTACCTCCAAAGTGCGGAGAATCTGCAGGCGAGACTGGCGGAAACAGAACGGCAGCTGGAGGAACTGGAATCAGCACGGGTCACGGATGGACTGATGACGCTGACTGCGGAACAGGAAGCCGCGCTGGGTCGTTTCCAGGAAGAAAAGCTCAGGATCCGCAAGGACCTGCGAGACGTCAGACACCAGCTGGACAAGAATATCGCGGACCTGGGCAGCCGCTTGAAGTTGCTGAACATTCTGTTGCTGCCCTTGCTGCTGACGGCGGTGTTGATTGCTGTGCGTATCCTGCGTCTGAATCGCGCCAGTTGAGTTGGGCCGGAATGGCCAGAGTGGCCGGAGTGAAAAGTTGAGACTATGAAGCAGAAAACCCTCGGACTTCTTTTTATTGCGTTGATGCTGCTGTTGATTGGACTGCAGTTGCAGGAGGACTCGCCTGAGGGTCCAGGGGCTGGGGAAACAGGCCCGCTGCTGGCCGGGCTGCAGGCAAACCTGGATCTGGTGAAGGAACTTCAGGTACTGGATCGCAACGGATCAGTCAGCGTGACGATAACGAATGACGGTGGCGGTTGGCGTATCCTGGAAAAGTCCAGCTATCCAGCTGATTTTGCGGTGTTCTCAGGACTGCTCCGGGATATAGCTGGTTTGGAGATCGCGGAGCGTAAAACAGCCAGAGCAGAGAATCACGGGTTGCTGGGACTCGCCAGCGAGGGTGACACTGCGGGTATTGTCGTTCGAGTCATCGCTGATCAGGACTACGAGATGATGGTCGGCAATGCCGCACAGGCAGGCGGGACCTTTGTGCGCCGCCCTGGTGAAGATCAGGTTTATCTCGTGGCACAGTCACTGGACGTGAGTAACGATCCCGTTGATTACCTGGATCCCGTTTTCCTGTCGCTTGAGTCGTCAGAAGTGCAGAGCGTCAGGATAGCATCACCCGGCTCGTTGTTGATTGCTGTTCGCGATGCAGAGACGGGCAAGATGACGATCGATAATCTTCCTGAGGATGCCGAGTTGAGATACGACACGGTCGCTGACAGTCTGGCGAGACTATTTGTTAACCTCCGGTTTGAAGATGTTGAACCCTACCAGCCGACTTTTTTCAGTACGCCCGGTGAAACAAGCGTGACCCTGGCCTCGGGTGAGTCGCAGACGATCTGGTCGGAGCGTATCGCGGAAAACTATTGGGTGCGCCTTGATCAGCAGTGGCAGTTCAGAGTGAGTGAGTACACGTATAATCAACTGAATAAGACGATGCAGGATATGCTCAAGGAGGAATCAACTGATGACGACTGACTACGAGTTCCTTGATGTAGTGCGACACGGACGGGTAACTACCGTCTGGCTTAACAGGCCCGAAAAATTCAATGCGCTCAGCGTTGAGCTGATGGGGGAAATCGAAGCGGTCTCGAGAAGCTTCCTGGAGGACGAAGCCACACGCGTTGTCGTGTTTCGAGGCCGTGGGAAACACTTCAGCGCCGGGGCAGACCTGAAGCCGGACCGAGCAGCAGAGCCGGTGCCAATGGTGATGCGGCGTCGTGAAGCGACCCTGGGCGCGCGGATGATCCGAGCCATCATGGACATCAACCAGGTCACAATAGCCGGCATTCAGGGGGCAGCCCTGGGTGGCGCAGCCTGTATCGCGACCGCGAGTGATTTTCGTATTGGTACCGATGATTGTTTCTGCGGCTATCCGGAGGTTAACCTGGGTATGAACCTGATGTGGCAGGCCCTGCCCCTGTGCGTTCACCTGATAGGTCCCGCGCGAGCCAAGCGGATGATCATGCTGGGGGCCAACGAGGATGCGCAGACTCTGGCCGACTGGGGCTTTCTTGATGAAGTGGTCACCCGCGATGCCCTGGATGACGCCGTAGCGAGCATGGCTGATGCCTACGCAGCACAGCCCCCCGTTGCAGTACAGATGATTAAGCAGAGTATCAACGCAGTCAGCTCAGCGCTGGATGCCTCTATCATGCATATGGACACGGATCAGAATCTCCTGACAGCCACCACCGAGGATCTACGGGAAGGCATGGCAGCCTTCCGGGAGAAACGAGACCCCGAATTCAAGGGTAACTGAGGGGTCAGGGCGTCTCCAGGATCGCAATAACCTGATCTTCCTGGACGCTGTCCTCTTCCACCACCAGTAATTCGACAAGCTTTCCCGCGCAGGGTGCTTCCACGGGAATTTCCATTTTCATCGATTCAAGAATCATGATGACGTCATCGGTTTCAAGGCTGTCACCTGAACCGGCTTCGATCTTCCAGACGTTACCGGTTACTTCGGAGGTTACTTCAACTCTGGCCATGTCGCTTACTGGTCAAACATGATGACATGGCGGGCTTCCTGGCCGGTTTTCAGCGCATCCAGCGCGTCGTTGATATCGCTCAGCTGAATGTGCTTTGAAATCATCTGATCGAGCATCAATTTGCCATTCAGGTAGAAGTCAACAAATCTTGGCATGTCGACGCGAAACCGGTTTGAACCCATATTCGAGCCCTGGATCTTCTTCTCCATGAGGAAGTCCACCCCGTGCAGTTCAACCATGGTGCCGACTGGAATCATGCCGATGACCGTCGCTGTGCCTCCATTCTGCAGCATCTGGAAAGCTTGCTCGGCGGTAGCCTTGAGGCCGATCGCTTCGAAGGTGTAATCACAGCCCCCCTGGGTCATTTCGATCACTTCGCCGACAGCATTGCCGGAACTGGCGTTTACCGTGTGAGTTGCGCCGACGGCCTTTGCCATCTCGAGCTTTTCATCCAGCATATCAACTGCAATCACCATACCTGCGCCGGCCATGGCTGCGCCGTTGATAGCGGCGAGGCCGACACCACCACATCCCAGGACCGCTACCTTGGAGCCTGGTTCGACACCGGCGGTATGGAAGACTGCGCCGACACCAGTGGTCGTGGAACAACCGATCAGGGCGGCACGATCCATTGGCATGTCTTCACGGATCTTGACGAGTGCATGTTCGTGAATCAGCATCAGCTCAGCAAAGGACGACAGGTTCAGGAACTGATGAATGGCTTCGCCTTTCTGGTGCAGCCGCGGTTCCTGCTCCGGTGCTCGGATGATCGGTGCTTCATTCTTCTTGTCACAGATGGAAAGATGGCCCGTCAGGCACTTGGGACAGTGTCCGCAGAAGGCGGAAAGGCAGGTGATGACATGATCGCCTTTCTTGACGTAGGTTACATCGGAACCGACTTCTTCTACGATACCCGCACTCTCGTGACCGAGAATCGTGGGAAGCATGTAGGGATAGGAGCCATCCATGAAGTGCAGGTCACTGTGGCAGACCCCGGCGGCAACCGGTCTTACGAGGACCTCGCGTGGTCCTGGTTTGGAAACTTCGACATCTTCAATCTCAAGAGGCTTGTTGTGTTCGCGTAACACGGCTGCTTTCATTATTGTCTCCCACTTAAAATTTAATTTCCGATAGGTGCTAAACCTATCACGATCAATAGGCCAAATACCATGCAGGCGATCATTGCCCTGGGCTCAAACCTTGGACAGCCCGACCATAACCTTCGCGAAGCAGCCAGTCATCTTGGGGCGTTGTCTTCTGAGCCTCTTCGAGTCTCTTCGATCTGGCGCACTGCGCCGGTGGGTTTTGTCGATCCGGCCCCGGAATTCAGCAATGCGGTCGCCATCGTTGAAACGGGAATGGATGGCATCACACTGCTTGCCGAATTGCAGGCCATTGAAATCGCCATGGGACGGGAGCGTCCAGCTGGCACTGCGCTTAGTTCACGGACAATTGACCTGGATCTCATTGACCTGGGTGGGCAGGTCATGGAGACCTCGTTTCTGACACTGCCCCATCCAAGAGCACATGTCAGGCGATTCGTCCTGGAGCCATTGCGGGAACTGGAGCCAGGATTCCAGTTCGTAAACCGCAAGGAAAACCTGGCAATGCTGATAGCAGAAGCACCGGCGGACCCGGTGCGGCGTTTTAGTCGCTTGAGCCTTTCGGATTAAAGGCTGGTGCAGGAAACAGCGATACATTGGCACCGCCTGTTGCTTCGGTGATGGTACTGACACCCTCCTTGGCAACCTCGTCGATACGGACAACGGCGTGCATCGGAATATAACTCCTGGAAACACCCTCGAATTGAGCCTTCAGCTTCTCTTCACTGGGGTCAACCAGCATCCCGGAGCGTTCACCGAATACCAGTTCCTCTATCTCGATGAATCCATAAAGGTCGGACTGGTAGATCTGTCTTGCGTAGACCTCGTAGATCTGGCCCTGATTGAAAAAAACGACTTTGTAGATTGGGTTGGATGCCATGGTTCGCTGCTCAGTTGAAGAGCGCAGTGTTGAGATACAGCGCTATATTGTCAAGTTTGATTCGTCTTAAATTGGGCTTTTGTTACAGTTTTTCAAGGCTATAATACGCGCCCCTTTCCAAAGCTGGGTACCGTGGCGAAAGTCTACATCAAAACACACGGCTGTCAGATGAATGAATATGATTCATCGAAGATGGTTGATATTCTGAGTGAAGCTCATGGGTATGAGCTGACGTCTGATGAGTCGGAGGCCGACCTGCTGTTGCTGAACACCTGTTCCGTCAGGGAGAAAGCGCAGGAAAAGGTCTTTCATCAGTTGGGTCGCTGGCGACAGCTCAAAATCGAGCGGCCTGGACTCAAGATCGGTGTTGGCGGTTGTGTTGCCAGCCAGGAAGGGGCGGCGATAGCGCGGCGGGCACCTTATGTCGACATCATTTTTGGTCCCCAGACCCTGCACCGTATCCCAGAACTGATCAGCGATGACAAAACAGCGTCCGGACCCAGAATCGACATCAGTTTTCCTGAAATCGAGAAGTTTGATCGTCTGCCGGAGCCGTCCGTGGATGGCCCGAGTGCCTTTGTATCGATCATGGAGGGTTGCAGCAAGTACTGTTCTTTCTGTGTCGTTCCCTACACGCGCGGTGAAGAAGTCAGTCGACCCCTGAGGCCCGTTCTGCGGGAAATCTACCAGCTTGCTGCCAAGGGCGTTCGTGAGGTCAACCTACTGGGTCAGAACGTCAATGCTTACAGAGGTTCGCTCGATGATGGCCAGGTAGCAGATCTGGCTTACCTGATCCGGTTGATCGCTGAACTCGATGGCATTGATCGCATTCGTTACACCACCAGCCATCCATTGGAATTCAGTGATGCGCTGATTGATGTGTATGGTGAGGTAAAAGAGCTGGTCAATCATCTGCATCTCCCTGTTCAGAGCGGTTCTGATCGAATACTAGCGAAGATGAAACGTGGCTACACGGCGCTTGAATACAAGTCCCGGATTCGAAAATTGCGTGCGCTTAGACCTGACATCAGCCTGTCCAGTGACTTCATCGTGGGCTTCCCGGGTGAAACGGAGGATGATTTCGCGGCAACAATGCAACTGATTGAGGACGTTGGTTTCGATCACTCATTCAGTTTCATCTACAGCGCGAGGCCCGGGACGCCGGCAGCAGACCTGCCTGACGAGACACCCATGGCGGTCAAGAAGGAGCGCCTGTCGATACTCCAGGCCCGTCTAGGAGAACAGGCTCACCAGATCAGCAAAGCCATGGTGGGTAGTATCCAGAAGATTCTTGTGACAGGGGTGTCTAAGAAAGACCCGGGCCAGTTACAGGGTCGAACTGAGAACAACCGTGTGGTTAATTTCAGCGCGACTGACAGTGGCCTGCAAGGTGAGTTTGTTCATGTTGAAATCGGGGAAGCTCTGCCTAACTCGTTGCGCGGTCGACTTGTTGCGTAGTCAGGTTTTTACGGTATATCCTAGTTTCCCCAGCGTCATAGCAACATGAATTTGTCAAATCCTGCCCCGTACCAGGTCATTCTGGAACCCAATGACAGCAAGCAGCTTGCCACTCTTTGTGGGCCTTTTGATGCGCATCTCAAGCAGATTGAAAAGCGCCTCGATATCACCATCAAGAATCGCGGCAATGACTTTCAGATTTTTGGTGAGCGTTCTGTTGTGCATGCGGCCGGAGAGCTCCTGAACCATCTTTATCGAGAGGTCAATGGGGGTACGGACCTGACCTCTGAGCTGGTCCACCTGTTTCTCCAGGAGTCTGGAGTCGAATCCATTGTTGATGGCGATGACCAGGGTGAGAGCCTGATCCAGACCCGGAAAAAGAGCATCAAGCCGCGGGGTGGTAACCAGAAGGGATACGTTGACGCCATCCGCGGCCATGACGTGAACTTTGGTGTTGGTCCAGCCGGTACGGGTAAAACCTACCTCGCGGTGGCCTGTGCCGTTGAAGCTCTCGAGCAGGAGAGAATCCGGCGCATTCTGCTGGTCAGGCCGGCAGTGGAGGCAGGGGAGAAACTCGGTTTCCTGCCGGGTGACCTGACTCAGAAAATCGACCCCTATCTGCGACCGCTTTATGACGCGCTTTATGAACTGCTTGGTTTCGAGCGCGTCGAAAAGCTCATCGAGAGAAATGTGATTGAAGTAGCCCCACTTGCATACATGAGGGGCCGTACACTGAATGACGCTTTTATTATCCTGGATGAGAGTCAGAATACGACCGCCGAACAGATGAAGATGTTTCTGACGCGTATTGGTTTTGGTTCAACGGTCGTGGTGACAGGTGACGTGACGCAGATTGATTTGCCGCCCAAGACACTGTCCGGGTTGAAGCATGTGATCAAGGTACTGGCTGGCGTGAAAGGCATTTCATTTACTCACTTCGGACCTAAAGATGTGGTTCGACACCCGCTGGTTCAGCGCATAGTGGAAGCCTATGGCAGGCAGGAAACGGATGACTGAGCACGTGATTGAAATCTCCCGTTCGACTGAACCGCTGGCCGGTGAGCCGGATGAAATGAGTATGACCTCCTGGCTGAAAACAGTTCTTAAACGACTGGATTGCGGGCCGGTAGAGTTGTCGATTCGTCTGGTCTCCGAGGAAGAAATGGTGTCTCTGAATCAGCAGTACCGCGGTAAGGCAGCGGTGACCAATGTGCTGAGTTTCCCATCAGGGTTGGAAGCAGAAGGCCACCTGTTTCTAGGTGACATCGTCATCTGTTCTGCTGTGGTGCTGAAAGAAGCCGAGGAGTTTGATAAACCCTTTGCAGAGCGGTATGCCCATATGATCGTTCATGGTCTCTTACACCTCCTGGGGCACGATCATATCGAGCCTGCAGCCCGTGAAGCGATGGAAACGCTGGAGCAGACCATGTTGGCGGCGCTCGGTATGGATGATCCTTACGAGGTGACAGTTGCCTCAACGGAGACAGTGTAATGAGTGATGTGGAGCGGGATAAAAGCTGGCTTGAGAAACTCTCGCTGGCGCTGGCGGGGGAACCCTCATCCAGGGCCGAGCTGCTGCAGCTGTTGCGTTCGGCCGAGGAGAGAGAACTGCTCGATGGAGAAGCCCTGCGTATCATAGAAGGCGCGCTGACAGTGTCTGAAATGCAGGTCAGGGAGGTCATGGTGCCAAGATCCCAGGTCGTGTTTGTCAGGCTCGATGAGAGCCCGGAGGAATTTATGCCGACCGTCATCGGCAGTGGCCATTCCAGGTTTCCGGTCCTGGGTGAAGGCCAGGACGAGGTCGTCGGTATTCTCCTTGCAAAGGATCTGCTGGCTCTGACGATGAAAGATCGAAAGCAGAAGTTCAAGCTGCGCGACAGGCTCAGGCCCTGCACGGCGGTACCGGAGAGCAAGCGTCTTGATGTTCTTTTGCAGGAATTCCGTTCAACGAGAAATCACCTTGCGGTCGTCTTTGACGAATACGGCGGTGTCTGCGGGATTGTGACCATTGAAGATGTGCTGGAGCAGATCGTTGGTGATATAGAAGATGAATTCGACTTTGAGGAGGAAGGTTTTATCCATCAACTCGCGCCTGATGAGTACACGATAAAAGCGCTGACTCCTATTGAGGATTTTAATGAACACTTCAGCGTTTCTCTGAGTGAAGAGGAATTCGATACCATAGGCGGACTCGTGACCAATGCCTTTGGACACCTGCCGCAGCGGGATGAGCAGGTGACAATCGACCAGTTCCGCTTCAAGGTCCTGAATGCTGATGGCCGCCGTGTCCATCTCATGGAATTGCAGATAGTTGACTGATCGATTCAGGATCAGACAGCTCGATCTGCTCAGGGATCCGGCAGCACTGCTTGCAGGGGCCTTGCTGCCGCTGGGTTTATCACCTTTTGACTATTGGCCGGTCGCCCTGTTGGGGCCTGCTTGTCTTTTCTGGGTGACCTGGGGTGCGACGAGGCGTTGCATCCTATGGCGATTTTACTTGTTCAATGTGGGCATGTTCGCCACAGGCATCTCCTGGATTTTTGTTTCCATCAATGTATACGGCGGTGCCTCCGAATTCCTGGCGGGATTTCTTGTTGCATTGTTTGTGCTGCTCTACGCCCTGGTCTGTTTGCCGCAGGCCATGATCTATGGAACCTGGTTTCAGTCGAATCGGCTTGCCGCTGCTGCAGGCTTTATGGGTCTTTGGGTACTGCAGGAATGGTTTCGCGGCTGGTTCCTGACAGGATTTCCCTGGTTGTTCCTCGGTTACAGCGTAATTGAAACGCCACTGGCGAATTTTGCGCCCATTCTGGGTGTTTTTGGCGTCAGCCTGGCTGCCTGCGCCTGTAGTGTATTTGTTGCGCTGGTAGTCATTTCGCGGCGGGCAACGCCGCTTATCCCGCTGCTGGCAGTTGTCATCCTCGGTTATTCGATGAGCTTTATAGAGCACACCAGGTCAGAGACAAGTATTGCCGTTTCGCTGGTGCAAGGTAATGTCGATCAGCACACCAAGTGGCGAGCCGACCGTAGAGTGCCGATCCTTAACCAGTATCTCTCGGCTTCGCAATCAGAGTGGGGCAGAGACCTGGTTGTCTGGCCGGAAGCAGCGATCACGATCTTCAGGGACAATGGCACCAGACTGCTGAGCAAAATTGATCAGGATCTTCAGGGTGTTGGCACGACGCTGCTCACGGGAATACCTGATCGGAACGAAAACGGTGGCTTTGAGAATACGGTTTTAGCCGTCGGCGATGGCTCTGGACAATATATCAAGCGACGGCTGGTGCCTTTTGGTGAATATGTTCCGCTCGAAAGCATACTGCGGGGGCTGATCCGGTTCTTCGATCTGCCGATGTCCCGAAATACCCCTGGACCCTCGCAGCAGCCTCCGCTTCTGGCGGGTGACCTGCGCCTCTCGGTGTCGATTTGCTACGAGGTGGTTTATCCGGACATTGTGCGCCAGAGTACAGTCCTGGCCGATCTGCTGGTCACGGTATCTAACGATACCTGGTTCGGCTCCTCAATAGGCCCCTGGCAGCACCTGCAGATGGCGCGGATGCGAGCGCTGGAAAACGGCCGGTCAATGGTCAGGGCGACGAATAATGGTGTGACGGCGCTGATTGACTACCAGGGGCGAGTGCTGGATACGCTCCCGCAATTTGAACGGGGTGTGCTGCGTGGCGAGGTTGACATTCGTACGGGGACTACCCCCTTTAACCGGTTTGGCAGTCTGCCGGTGTTATGCATGAGTTGCCTGCTGCTTCTGGCGGGGCTGTGGCTGCCACGCAGACTGAAGTCTAGGCATGGCGATGCGCATGGCTGACGGTGAGAATCTCGCGCTTTTTCGTGTGGTCGCAGTCGTGAGGGAAGATACCTACAGTCATAGCGTCGTCGAGGCAAAAGTCCAGGACTATTGGGAGCAGGAGGGCACCTTTGAGGTTGCTGAGGATACTGATAAACCCAAGTTCTATTGCCTCTCAATGTTTCCTTACCCCAGTGGCCAGTTACACATGGGTCACGTGCGAAACTATACGCTCAGCGATGTTATTGCGCGATTTCAGCGCCTGAAAGGCAATAATGTTCTCCAGCCCATCGGCTGGGACGCCTTTGGCTTACCTGCAGAAAATGCAGCTATCAAGCGTAATATTCCGCCCGCCGAATGGACGTATGACAATATTGCCTACATGAAAGGGCAGATGCGGGCGCTGGGCTTTTCATTCGACTGGAGCAGGGAGTTCGCCACCTGCGATGCAGCTTACTATCGCTGGGAACAGTGGTTCTTTACGCGAATGTTCCGGAAAGGTCTTGTCTATAAGAAAGCCGCCTGGGTCAACTGGGATCCAGTGGATCAGACGGTGCTGGCGAACGAGCAGGTTATTGACGGCCGTGGCTGGCGCTCAGATGCTCCGGTGGAAAGGCGTGAGCTGGCGCAGTGGTTTATAAAAATCACTGATTACGCGGACGAATTGCTGGCGGGCCTGGATCGGCTGCCGGGTTGGCCGGAAAAGATCAAGACCATGCAGCGGAACTGGATAGGCCGCTCAGAAGGCGTGGAAATCTGTTTTCCTGTACCGGACTCTGCGACGACTCTGAATGTGTACACGACCCGGCCGGACACCCTCATGGGGGCGACTTATCTGGCCGTGGCTGCTCAACACCCCCTGGCCAGGCAGGCCGCGGAGGCGAACCCGGAGTTACAGGCGTTTC
>CAXPUI010000141.1:0-6224 GCA_964220205.1 Candidatus Allofontibacter communis
CGAGCAGAAAGCCGAATTTGGCATTCGCCTCATCGTCCGAGAGATTCAGCACCCTGAAGATAGCTTTCTGGACCTCTGGATCATGGACACGAATAGACCCACCACCTACTTCATGGCCATTAATCACAAAATCGTATGAGTGTGATAATGCTGCCATTGGCTCCGCCGCTAAGTCCGCTATCTCGCCTGACGGCATCGTGAACGGGTGGTGAACCGCTGAGACGACACCATCATCGTTGACCTCAAACATCGGAAAATCAACCACCCAGCAACTTGCCCACTCTCTTTCATAAAGATCGAGATCTTCCGCCAGCTTATTCCTCAAAGCGCCAAGGGCATCATTGACGACGCGTGCTTTATCGGCCCCAAAAAAGATGACATCGTCGACCTCGGCACCACAGCGATCGAGGATGTTCATAACGACGTCTTCAGGGAGAAATTTCAGTATGGGTGACTGCAAACCATCGAGGCCAGCTTCTAGATCATTGACCCTGATATAAGCGAGTCCACGAGCACCGTAAATACCTACAAACTTGGTGTAATCGTCCAGGTTCTTGCGGGTCAACCGGTCTCCGCCCGGCAATCGCAGCGCCACAACACGGGAATCATCGTTATTAGCCGGACCACTGAACACCTTGAATTCAACTTCTTTAAGCAGATCGCTGACTTCAACAAACTCCAGTCCAAACCGAAGGTCGGGTCTGTCCGAGCCGAAACGTGACATCGCTTCCTGATAAGGCAGCACCGGGATCTCACCAAGATCCACATTCACAACCTCCTGGAACAGGCTAGTAATCAATGATTCAGTTAGCTCCATGACTTCCTGCTGATCGACAAAGCTCATCTCTATATCAATCTGCGTAAACTCGGGCTGACGATCAGCACGCAGGTCTTCATCACGAAAACAACGGGCAATCTGATAGTAACGATCAAAGCCCGACATCATCAGCAACTGCTTGAATATCTGCGGCGATTGCGGCAAAGCATAAAAACTGCCGGGCTGAACGCGACTCGGTACCAGGTAGTCACGCGCTCCCTCCGGTGTAGCTTTCGTCAGAATAGGTGTTTCAATATCAACGAAGTCCCGTTCATCAAGAAACTGACGCACCTTTTGACTGATCCTGGAACGCATCCGCAACTTTTCCTGCATTTCCGGCCGACGCAGGTCAACTGCACGATTACGCAATCTCACATCCTCGCCGGCACTGGAATGTTCATCCAAGTGACAGGGCGGTGTTTCTGCCTTGTTCAGGATGACCAGTTCCCTGCCAAGGATCTCGACCATGCCCGTTGCCATTTTTGAGTTAACGGCGTCGCCATCCCTCGCACGGACGCGACCCTTAACCTGGATAACATATTCGTTTCGGACCTGGTCTGCTAACTCAAAGGCGGCAACCGTGTCTGGATCAAAAACAACCTGCACCATGCCAGCGTAATCTCGGACATCAAGAAAGATGACGCCGCCATGATCCCGGCGGCGATGAACCCAGCCACAAAGAGAGACATCTTCCCCTATATGGGAATCCCTCATCTGGCCACAAAGGTGACTTCGCATTTTTTCTTCCTATACCCCTGTTAGCAGATTTTTGCCGCCTTCACTCCCGCCCTGGTCCAGCGCTTCACTGGACCGAGTGTGGCCGGGATATTACATGTACTTACTTGACTAATTCGTCGCTGCAGACTTTGACGAATCACTGGAGGACCCACCTGACGATTCAGAGGACGAGCTATTACCTGACGAATCAGAACCCGAACTACCAGAACTGGTGCTATCAGAGCTGGAACCGGAGGATGAGCCCTCACCTCCTGAGACATTCTTTTTCTTGCCGGTCTTGAAATCTGTTTCATACCAGCCACCGCCTTTCAATCGAAAAGCCGCAGCTGAAACCAGCTTCCTCAGCCTGGGTGCTTTACACTCTGGGCAGATCTTCAGCGGCTCGTCAGAAATTTTCTGCAGTTTTTCCAACTTATGATTACAGGCTTCACATTGATAGTCATAGATTGGCATGTCTTTCCTTTAAACCTCGTCGGTCCTCATTTACTCAAGTCCAGATTTCATGTCGGCATTGAGGTCTGCTCCAGCATCTGCTCTATGCATTTGAGATTGCAATCGCTTTAACCTCTGCGCAAACCATCAGAAACTTTCCATCAGACCATCAGAAACATTTCATCAGTCGCTCAGCAACTTCGCCGACCGCCGTCACCAGACCTGCTGCTGCGGGCGCGAATTATATCGGCAAAACAGGACTAAGGCTAACAGGATCGATCATTCATGGGGGTCATGTGTCGATTTTTACAGGGTTTTTCTTGAATGGCCCAAACCTATCGGCTATAAAGCACACCGACTGGAAGAAGGCCGACCCAATCCGGGACTACCTTCTTCTTTTTCGTTGAACTTTCAGAACTAAGGATTACTGAATGGCCGCCAAGAAAAAAACTGCGATTAAGACCCGTTACACGAAAACAGCAATTCTCGCCGAAATCGCAGAGAACACTGATCTCTCGAAAAAACAGGTCAGTGCCGTGTTAGATGAACTTTCAGACCTGATCGAACGCCATATCAAGAAGGGTGGCGTTGGTGAATTCACCATGCCGGGTCTGCTCAAGATCAAGACTGTCAAGAAACCTGCTAAGAAAGCTCAGAAGGGAGTTCCCAACCCTTTCCGTCCAGGTGAAACCATGGACATTGCGGCGAAACCGGCCAGCACACGCGTTAAGGTTCTGCCCCTGAAAGGCCTGAAAGACTTTGTCTAAAAGGCGGATCAGCGTTGGCTGAATACTGATGTTTACGTGCTGATGTACCAGTGCCGACGCAAATAGAAAAAGGTCGCTCACGCGGCCTTTTTCTATTGCAACCAGGCATTCATATTTCAGGCCAGGAACGACCCAGCAACCCGCGAGCAAGGTAAAACGGCGTATCAAGGATGCCTATTGCTCAGAGAGGTGAGCAAGGCTCCCGGCATTATCCTCCCAGTTCTGTCCGTCAAAATCCCGGATACCCACTTCACCAAACGTCGACTGATCAACATTACGAAAGTTGATACTGAAACAATCCGGATTTGACCGAGGGACATAAAACGGCTTTACCCCACAAATCCGACAAAAGTAATGCTTGGCTACCCCCGTATTGAATGTGTACAGGGCAAGTTCCTCCCAACTCGACTTGAGCGTCATTAGACGCTGCGGAATGATAAGATGCAGAAATCCAACACGGTCACAGATAGAGCAGTTACATCGAACCAGCGACACATCGGGTTCTGACTCAAATTCAAATTGAACTCTGCCACAGTGGCAATCACCGGAATGTATCATGACGATGGTTCCAGAATAGAAACAGAATAGCTGATTTTGCGATATGAGAGCTTCGAAATACACCATAGCGACACTGAAAGAAACACCGGCAGATGCAGAAGTCATCAGCCACCAGTTGATGATACGCGCAGGCCTGATAAGGAAACTGGCCGCAGGTATCTATTCATGGATGCCGATGGGTCTGCGAGTGTTACAGAAGATAGAACAGATTATCCGGGAAGAAATGAACGCAACCGGGGCACAGGAGGTTCTGCTGCCTGCTGTCCAGCCAGCTGAACTCTGGCAGGAGTCAGGACGTTGGAGTGAATACGACGATGGCCTGCTGCTCAAATTCCAAGACCGCCACTCACGCGATTTCTGTTTCGGTCCAACCCACGAAGAAGTCATTACCGATCTGATCCGTCATGAACTGAAGTCACACAAGCAGTTACCTGTTAACTACTACCAGATCCAAACAAAATTCAGGGATGAGACCCGTCCCAGGTTCGGCGTACTCCGGTCGAGAGAGTTCACCATGAAGGACGCCTATTCCTTCCACATTGACCAGGCGTCGCTGGAAGAGACGTACCAGGACATGTACCACGCATACGGCAAAATCCTTGAACGCATGCAACTGGATTTCCGGGCTGTCCAGGCGGACACGGGGGGTATAGGCGGTTATGCGTCAATGGAGTTCCACGTGCTGGCTGAATCAGGAGAAGACAGGATTGCCTTTTCGAGCGACAGTGACTACGCCGCAAATATCGAACTCGCGGAAGCAATTGCCCCTGCGGCAGAGGACGACGATTGGTTGACCCCCGAAGAATTCGAAACTCCTGGCGTGAAGACAATTGAACAACTTTGCGAGTTCACGGGTGTGAGCGCTGACAGGACCGTAAAGACTCTGCTCGCTAAAGGCGCTGATTCGGAACTCGTTGCCCTGGTACTCCGGGGTGATCACCAGTTGAACCCCCTTAAGGCCGAAAAAATGCCGGAACTCGCTGCCCCTCTGACCTTCGCTGATGAGATGGAAATAAAGACTGTGGTCGGCGCTGATCTCGGGTCAATCGGGCCACAGGACCTCAGCATACCGGTACTAGTGGATAGAAGCGCAGCTGCCATGAAGAACTTTACAGCGGGCGCTAACAGGACCGGTTTCCATACCCGGAATCTCAACTGGGAAAGAGATGTTAACGTCACTGCGGTGTACGATCTCAGGGATGTCGTTGAGGGCGATCCCAGCCCAGACGGCCAGGGCTCCATTCAGTTCAAACGCGGCATCGAGGTTGGACACATCTTCCAACTGGGTGAAAAGTATTCTCAATCCATGAATGCAACGGTACTCGATGAATCGGGCAAAGCGACAGTTATGCAGATGGGCTGCTATGGCATGGGCGTTACACGCCTCGTCGGCGCCATCATCGAGCAGAATCACGATGACAAAGGTATCATCTGGCCCGAAGTGGTAGCCCCCTTCCAGGTCATCATGATTCCTGTTAATGCCCACAAGTCAGATGCGGTGCGAGATGCGGCAGAAGTTCTTTACGACGACCTGAGCAACATGGGGATTGACGTCCTGCTCGACGACCGCGAAGGTATTCGCCCTGGCGTAAAATTCGCAGATGCCGAACTGATGGGTATCCCCCACAGGATAGTCATCGGTGATCGCGGCCTGGAGAAAGGGGTTGTTGAATACCTGAATCGTCGAACCGGAGAGTCTGCTGATCTCTCACCCGAGGAAGTTAAAAGCCACTTCAACCCATGACCTGAGGCACGAATGCTCAGCCCGGAGGTTCATCATTTCATCAGGCAAATGCAGGCAGGACTTCTTCTGCAAACAATGTCGCCGGCTCTATCGTTTCTCTCCCGAAAAATTCCATGACAAACATCGTGCAACCAAGATCGATATGCTTCTGGATCTTTTCACAGCACTGCTCAACCGTACCGGTAATGGCCAGGGGTCCCTTAGGATCACCCATGTGACCGCCAAATATTTTCTGAGCTCGATCAGCCATCGTTTCAGCTTCTTTCGGGTCACCCGATATGGTCACCAGACACTGCTGACTCACGGTAATTTCTGAAAAATCTCGACCGATTTTGTCGCAGTGACTTTTCAGCACACCCACCTTGTGCTCAAGCTCAGGCTGAAATCCTGCGAGGTTATTCCAGATGTCTGCCTCTCTCGCGGTAATCTTCAGGGTGACCTGTTCACCCGCCCCCCCAATCAGGATTGGAACCCTTCTGGGCGGTTTCGGTTGACAGACAACATGATCAGCCTTGATGAATTGACCATCGTAGCTGACCTCCTCTTCATCTCCCCACATTCGCCGCAGTAACTCGACGGTTTCCGCGAGCTGCCCCAGGCGATCGCCCGTAGAAAGAAAAGGCACGCCGAAGTCAGTGAATTCCCTGGGCATCCAGCCAGCACCAAGTCCGGCAATAATCCTGCCACCTGCGATGTTATCAATGGAAGCTATGGTTTTGCCAAGCTGAGCCGCATTGCGCATTCCAACTGGTGTGACCAGTGTGCCGATTTCTACGCGTTCGGTTATCGCCGCGATCGCCGACACCATTGACCATGCTTCCAGGATAGGGAGCTGTGGTGATTGTGGACCGTAGAGGTGGTCACATACCCAAAGGGAATCATAACCAAGTGATTCAAAGTTCTTTGCAGCTTCTGCTGCAGCAATCCAGGGACGCTTAATCTGAGGCAGGGTTACCCCAAAATGTGCCTTGCTCATCAACCAATGCCTTTACACAAACGGTAGGCCCAACAATAAACCACGTTTTCATCGAGTCAGCAATCAACGTTCGTATGTTCTGCCGTGCCGTTACCGGCGCCATCTAATCGATAGCAGCGAACCCTGCCTGAATGGTACCGTCAGCTCAGCGGTTTGCGCTCTGGTGGTATAAGCAGGCGTTCGCAACCCGTG
>CAXPUI010000142.1:0-4778 GCA_964220205.1 Candidatus Allofontibacter communis
ACGCTCTATCGCGTTGACAGCTCTGGCTTCATGTCGAACACTTTGCGTCATCGATGCCCTCCTCTTGGCCTGCATGCATCGAAAGGGTAACGATAACCATGACGAAAACCGACTGGTGTGGTTGTACGACATTCATCTGCTGGTAACGTCGATGACCCTGCCAGAGTTGCAGGAATGTATCGAAAGTGCCGTTGAGCTCAACATTCAGGCAGTGTGCCTTGATGGTCTTCGTGAAGCGCACCGCTGCTTCAACACACTGAGTAACCTGAATAGTCTAGGTGCGATGAACACGGCGAAGGCCCTGCCGCCCAATGATCTGATTCGACGTCTTGAACTCGCACCTCACCCCGACACCCTCAAACAACGTTTCGGAGAGAGTAATCTTGGCTTGCTTTGCGATGATTTCCGGTGCCTGCCAACGCGACGCGCCAGGCTGGCATTGCTCAGGGAGCTGTTTTTCCCTACTACTGAAGAACTGATCGCCCTCTACCACGTGGATAATCGCCGCTACCTGCCTTTATTCTACCTTCGCTATATCGGTCAACGCCTGTGGGCCAGACTGACCCTGCGATAAGGGAAGCCACGTGCTGGCAGGAGGTTACCGGATAGTTGACTTCTCACTTTCAGACCACTTGGCAGACCATTGTCGATGGTCAAATGGCAGGTAGCCGTCCGGATTCCGGTTCAGCAAAACCTGATTCAGCTCAACCCATGCATGCGCCTGGAATGGCCCGGCATCCGGGGTAATTCCCACTCTCAGTTCTGGCGCGAGACCATATCGACGCAACCACGCACACAGCACCAAAGACTGGTGCAGGCAGTTCGCATGATAAAGTCCGTGGCGCGCACAAATCTCGATCAACTCGGCACTGCGGCGTGCAAAGTCAAGGTCTGAGAATCCGTGAGGCATAGGTCTAGCGTCTCCGTTTAGATGTCGCTCATGCCAATGATGCAGATGATCGAACCTGGTCACTCGCAATCGCACCCAAATCAAGTGCAGGTGAGCTGACAGCGCGACCAGGGCCCGCTTTTCCCAGGAGGCCAAGGCTTGCCAGGCGGCAATTTTACGTCTGATGGTTTCCAGCATGGCAGGAGCGATGATTCCGCAACGATATCTGTCAGAGCCCTTTATAATAAAGCAACACAGAAACCAATTCAGTCAACGGTTGCGATTGGGGTTGTCCCGTTGGGACCCATGGTCAGAATGCGGTCCGCCAGGCTGAGACTGGCAGGTCGGTGGGTAATCAGTACCACCGTTCGCTCAGCCAGCAGATCACGACACTGCTTTACAAAATCGCGCTCCCCTTCCAGGTCAAACATCGCCGTCGCTTCATCCAGGACCAGGATGGGCGGATCTTTCAGCAGCGTCCGCGCCAGCGACAACCTCTGCCTCTGGCCTCCCGATAGCTTAATCCCCTGGTCGCCGATAATGGTGTCGTAACCATCCGGAAGTTCCCTGATGAAGGTCTCTGCCCTCGCCAGGACCGCGGCATTTTCCACCAGTTGCCGCGTCGCATTAACTCGCCCGTAGGCGATATTTTCTCCGACCGAGGCATTGACCAGCAGGGTGTTCTGGCTGACCACACCAATCTGCTCCCGCAGACTGCTGAGATTACATTCCGCGATATCCTGGGCATCGATAAGAATTTTGCCAGCATGCAGCTCATCGTACCGCATCAGGAGATAGACCAACGTACTCTTGCCCGACCCATTGGCTCCTGTCAGCGCGATAGTTTCCCCCGGTCCAATAGCCAGATTGAAATTCGTCAGGACGGGTTCCCGGCCCGGGTAACTGAAACAGACGTCCTTGAATTGAATCGCAGCTCCTCGAATTTGAATCGAAGGTCGATCAAGACCTCTGGGTTCCGGTCGTTCTGCCAAAAATTCCTGCAATCGTTCAACTGCACCACGCACAGACTGAATCTGCCCGTAGACTCCCGCGAGGCCACTGATCGGCCTGGTCAACAGCATCGCATAAAGAACCAGACTGACCAGATCCGACGTTTGCAGTTCACCGCTTTCAACATGACCTATACCTATCCAGAGCAACAGCAACAGACCCGCACTCGACAGAAAGGTTATGGCAGGGCCAAGAATCGACTCGATCACTATTTCCCTGTTCGATACACTGATCAGGTCATGATTCCTTGCGGCGAACCGTTCCCGTTCCTGCTTTTCTCGAACAAACGCCTTGATAGCTGAAAGCATGATGATATTTTCTTCTACCAGCGTATTGAGCCGTGAAAAAGCATCAACCCACTCTTTCGCCAGCGGCCTCAACCGGCGTCCGATGAGTTTCATGGCAACGTAATAAACCGGCATGAGCACCGCTGCCAGGAGCGTAACCACCGGATCAAGCAGGTACATCATGACCATAGCCCCCGCCAGGGTCAGGATCATGGGTATCAACGGCAGCAGGGTGTTGGTAACGAAATAGCTGACGAGTTCAGCCGCTCGAGTCAACAAGGTCATGGTTTCCCCTGGACTGCGCTCGTGGAAGTAACGCATGGGCAATAACTGTAGATGATCATACAAGCGTGAGCGCAGGTTACCGAGCATGGCTTCCCCGGTGCGACCGATCAGGTACTGGCTTCCCACAGACAGAACGCTTTTGACAAACACCAGCCCGAACCAGGCCAACAGGATCGTGCGCAGGTCAGGCCTGCCTTCAGTCGCGCCGTTCAGCAGCGCTTCGGTAAGCAGCCCGGCAATCCAGGGATTAGCCAGCGACAGGGCACTACCCACCAGCAACAGCGCGAGAATCAGGATCAGCACCCGCCAGGAAGGCGTCACCATTTTCAAAATCGTTCGATAGTTCACGGTCTGCTAGGCACCGCCCGCTTCATTAACGAGTACATACGGTAGTTTCCTGATTGCTGATGTTCCTGGTGGCACCTGGTGATAACGTACCGGGTTCAGGACCACCGCTGCTGTCATCCCATCAACATTGAATTTTTTGCATCTTATCAGGTGTCAAGCGACGGAGCCTGCGCTACAATTTTTTGATGACTATTCAAATCACCGATCAATTTACCATTTCCGATGAAGTCCTCTCTCAGGAAGTCAATGGCGAAACTGTCCTGTTGGATCTTAAGGGTGAATCATATTTCGGCCTCAACCAGGTCGGCACTCGAGTCTGGACGCTTCTCGAGACCGATCACAGTGTTGCCGATCTGGTGGACAAGCTGTACCACGAATACGATACCACCAAAACTGAACTCGAAACCGATGTCCTGGATCTGCTGAACAGCCTTCATGAAGCCGGCCTGATTTCCCAAGCGTAACGCTCACGAAAAAGTCCATGTGGGCCAATTAAAGTCGAGGAACGTCGGGGAAAGCCGAAGAAAACCCGGGGAAGCCCGTCCGCCTATCCTTCGCTTCCCGCAGAAGCCCCATCCCACCAGTGAACATCTGCTTTCGGAATACCGTTAAACGACGTATTCCAGGCTGCTGAATAAATTGAGACATCGCTGAAGAAAAGCTGTTCCCCCGGTGCAAATCCAGATTCGCTGAACAGATCCTGATGAAAAGGCACGAGAAATCGACCAATCCTGTCCTCTTCGTAACAGGTAGGACCGAAAATCTCGACTTCCTGTAACTTCCTGGCACGGGGATCAATTGAGAGCAACAACTTTACACGCGACCATTTCAGGTGACAGTCTTTCGACAAGTTAACTGTCACCTTGATCACGTCGGCCGACATTGTCTGATTGACTATCCGGCAGGCAGCAAAGCCCGAACGCTTCGAAAAGTAATGGCCCGGTTCGAGCAGGATGCGACATGAAGGCGAAAATTCACGCCTGGCTGCAGCCAGTATCTCACCAACGTCATTCAGCGATGTACGATGAAAGCCACCGCCCAGGTTGATATATCGAGGTTCGAACTCCGCCTGTCGGGTCATTAACCCGAGGGCCTTGATAAGAGCCAGGTAACTCTCACAGTTATTGATTTCACTACCATCATGGAAATGAAATCCTGCGAAACGCTGCTCTTTCGCCAGGGGACCTTTAAGTAACTGAAAAACGCGGGCGACATTGAAACCAAACCTCGACAGATCCCGTTGCAGTCCGTCATCCAATTGACGTAGCTCCAGGAGATCAGGAACGTTCAGTCTGAGAAGGAACTGGACTCCCGACTGTTGCCGGAGAAATTGCTGCAGCTGATCTTCACTGTCAAGAACGGCAACAGCATCATTGCCTTTGCTGACAAAACGCTCAATATTGGCACTCAGGTCAGGCGAGGTAATCGATACAAGTTTGCCTTGCAGGTTATCCGGCAGCGCTTGATATTCCGCCAACTTGGATACATCAAAACCATTGAGCCATCGCTTACCCTGTGCAAGGTAAAGCGCGCTAGGATTGCTCTTTACCGCCAAAAGAACGCTGGCTTGATATTGACTCGCGGTTTGTTGCAGGCGCTGCATACGCTGAGCAATAGTCTGCAAATCAAACATCAGGGTCGGCGAATCCAGCGAAGCTGTCTGGACATCCTCCAGTATCGGGTGTTCAGTAGAGCGGTCTCTCTTTATTTCCCTGAAAATGCGGGCCATTTCACGCGCGGTACTCGCGTAACCCTGGTGCTGTGAGAGTTCTACCCGCATGGAATATCGGCATCCTGTCTGAGCATCTTGCGACTACCTCACCGAATCGTCCGCAGTGCTTCCGGGTCCGGGAACACAGCAGTCGCAGCATCCAGGTCCACTCCCGCGTAAGCCTCCCGAAGTTGCTCGAAACTGGCATAGGCCGCCAACTCACAGATCGGAAGAGCACACGTCTGAA
>CAXPUI010000143.1:0-4067 GCA_964220205.1 Candidatus Allofontibacter communis
CTTGAGCAACTCGTTGGCGAGGTTGGCGAGTGATCTCCTGTCCTTAGACGTGATGGTCTTCGATGCTGGATGCCGTTGTGTCGGTGCTACCTTTTTCACCGATTTGACGGGCGCAAGGAGCCTGGTGCAGCAGCTGGTGATGAAAATTTGTGATGAAAGTTTGTGATGAAAGCTGGTGATGTAAGCTGTTGATGATGATTGGTGATAAGGAAATGATGAACCGATGTTGTTTTACTCATTATGATGGTGCCTCATGAGCTGGATCATTGAACCGGTAGAGCAATGCGTCCTGCCTGTAGCAGGGTCGGAGAGTCGTTTTCCGGTCGGTAATATATTCTGCGTCGGGCGCAATTATGCTGACCATGCGGTCGAGATGGGCGGCGATCCGAACCGTGAACCCCCTTTCTTTTTCATAAAACCGAATTTCGCCCTGTTACCACCTGGCCGGGATATGACGTATCCGGGTCATTCAGATGATGTCCACCATGAAGTGGAAATGGTGGTGGCTCTCGGCCAGGGTGGTCAGAACATTTCCGTTGAGGACGCCATGCAACTGGTTTTTGGCTTCGCAGTGGGCCTGGACATGACGAGACGCGATCGTCAGGCGGAAGCCAAGGAACAGCGCCGCCCCTGGGAAGCGGGCAAGTCATTTGTTCACGCAGCTCCCTGTTCAGCGATCACACCAATTGCCCAGGCGGGGCGAATGGAATCGGCTGGGATCAGGTTGATGATCAATGGCGACTTGTGCCAGGTGGGTGACGTCAATCAAATGATCTGGAAAATACCAGAAATTATCAGTCGACTGTCGGAGCTCTTCGTTCTGCAGGCCGGTGATCTCATTTATACCGGGACACCAGCCGGCGTAGGACCGGTACAACCGGGCGACGAGCTGGTGGCGACAGTAGATGGATTGACAGAATTGGTGTTTAGGGTAGGTTCATCCTAACGCTGTTAAATTACTTCTCAGATCAATAAGGGTAAATTGCATGATACGGATATTCTTGGGTTTGGTCTTGATCATGGGGCATGCACAGGTGGTCGCGGACAACTACGATGGGACGATGGATGTGTTCGAATCTGCCCCGGAACTGCAGCCCTATTTCGACAATGCGTTCGCCTATGCGGTTTTCCCCACCGTCGGTAAGGGTGGTATAGGGATTGGTCTTGCGCACGGCAAGGGCCGGGTGTACCAGGGTGATAGTATTCTGGGTGATGTTTCCCTGACGGAGGTGTCCCTAGGGTTTCAACTGGGCGGGCAGGCTTTCAGCGAGATTGTATTCCTACAGGACCAGCGCGCGCTGGATGAATTTACCAGTGGCCGTTTTGAATTTGATGCCACTGCTTCAGCGGTGGTCGTGACTGCCGGTGCTCAGGCACGAGCGGGTACAGATGGTGCTTCGGCCAGCGCGGGTACCGGGCCGGCGTCGACCCGGCAGGTTGAATATGGATACAACAAGGGCATGGCCGTCTTTGTCCACGCGATTGGTGGTTTGATGTACGAAGCCTCCATTGGTGGTCAGAAGTTCCAGTTCACGCCTGCTGTGGCCGAGATACCTGAAGAGGCGATTTAGCTAAAAGCTTTCTGGAGCGCTTCGACGCATTCAGCTAACAGTGCCTTGCCGTCGTCCAGGACGGGTGAGAGCTGGAACAGCACGTGAGGTTGTCCGGCCCATTCCTTGTGCTGGACCTCGACACCGGCCGCTGCCAGTTTTTCCGCGTACAGGTTCCCCTCATCACGAATAGGGTCGAGTTCGCAGGTGGCAATAAATGCCGGCGCTACTCCGGTGTGATCTGCTGCAAGCAAAGGCGATAGTCGCCAGTCGTTCGCGACGGCGTCGGGGTCAAGTCCCTCGCACAACAGTCGTGAGAAGTAGTTCATGGTGACTCTTTTCAGAAAGATGCCATCCGCGTTTTCCACAAGTGAGGGTAGTGCTTCATGTGAGCTGTCCGGGTGGTGTGCCCGTCCGTCTGTGGCCGGGTAAACCAGGAGTTGGAGCTTGAGGCTTAGATCAGCGTCGCGGGCCATGAGTGCACAATAGGCGGAAAGATTGCCTCCAGCGGAGTCGCCTCCAACAGCCAGCTGTTCAGGGTCGGCGTTGATCTCAGCGGCATGGGCCGAAACCCATTGTAAGGCATCCCAGCAATCGACATGACCGGCGGGGAAAGGATGTTCCGGTGCCAGCCTGTAGTCGACTGACACCACGATACAGGGGGTCCCGGTGGCGAGTATCCGGCATTCGCGGTCGTGGGTGTCGAGGTCGCCGATTACCCACCCGCCGCCGTGAAAGAAGAGCATGACGGGAAGAGGCTTATCGCTGACCGGTGTATAGATTCGGATTGGTATCGAGGCCTTGGAACCCGGGATTGTTCTGTCTTCAGTGGCTACATCGGGACCTGGCCCCATGTTCTCAGCCAACGCTCGATAAGCCAGTCTGGCCTCCGATGGCTCAAGTTCGTGGGTCTGCGGCGCGGGGTCTGCGGCCATGGCTTCAACCAGGGCTGCGGTTTGCGGATTCAAAGGCATGTCATTGGCGCTATTGTTGAGTAGCGGTAAAGAATCACCCAGGCTGATGTCGGGCGTCAAGCCATTCAGTCGCGCGATTCTCCGCCGAGTGCTGAGTAAAGGCCCGGCAGGAAGCGCGACAGTTCCAGCGTCATGTTCACGAATGCCGCATCAAGGCTGGCAATCGGATCGTCATCGGTATCAGCGACGTCGTCTGACGAAAGCACCTTGATCTGTCGGAGTACCAGGTCTTTATCGACGATGACCTTCAGATCGCCATGCCAGACCAGCGACAGTTTTGTACAGCTTTTGCCCGCATCCAGGTGTACTCGGACTTCTGTGGTTGCGAGATCCTGTTTCCGTAGCGTCACGGAACTGCCGTCTTCGGGGTCAAACAGGTCGCACTGGTCACCGAAAGAAAAATTGTCCGGAAGTTGCCGTGTTCTCAGCCAGTGGGTGAAAGTGTCGATAGGTTTTGACTTGACCTGCGGCGGGACCACCTTGAGGCTGCCCAGAGACTCTCGAAGGCAACCCAGGAACATCTCTGCTTCGGCAGCTGACGCTGTATCAATGACCAGGAGATCCTCTGATCGAGAGAGATAACCGAATATCTGCTTGGATTTTGGCAGGGCACGAGGTAGCAGTTCCGCCAGTGCGTCTTCCTTCAGGCGCTGCTTCTCCTTGGCTCTGATGGGTCGATCTTCCAGCGTCTCCAGGCGGTCGACCTTTTCCGCCAGCGTGTCGGCCAGGGCTGTGCTGGGTATGACCTTGTCTTCCCGCTTCGCGCAGATCAGCAGGCAACCTGCAACCTCGTGAATCAGGGGCTGCCCTGCTATCGGAGGCACCCAGCCGAAAGACGAGGGTCTAATGCCTGAGCAGGGAGTGAATGTATTCGATTCAAAAGCAGCTTCGAGTGCAGCTGTCTC
This sequence comes from Candidatus Allofontibacter communis, assembly GCA_964220205.1. GTDB lineage: Bacteria > Pseudomonadota > Gammaproteobacteria > Pseudomonadales > Azotimanducaceae > UBA9659. The sequence continues at coordinate 3,430 of CAXPUI010000143.1, forward strand.
TGTCTCTATGGATTCAGTTAGTCTGAAGACGGTTGCGTTCTTAAATATCACGGTGAAGTCTGTCTTGGACAAGGCAGAGATTATAGGGAGGCCGGGCCAGAGAAAATAGTATAATCGTCACCTGCAGGAGAGATGTGCATGTTGCAGGCCACAGGGCTTAGCTGTCGGCGATCACGTCGCCCTTTATTCAGTGAGTTAACAGTTTCGCTCAGCGAAGGCGAGGTGTTGCACGTTCGCGGAGCCAACGGCAGTGGTAAGAGTACACTGCTGCGAATCCTGATGGGGCTCTTTACGGATTATGAAGGCTCTGTTGACTGGGAGTTGGAGCGTGCTCCGCTGTATCTGGGTCACAAGAGCGCCATCAAGCTGAGATTAACGGTCCAGGAGAATATCCGATGGCTGTGCGAACTTCAGGACATCGAGGTCGCATCCTCGGACATCGATCGAGTGCTGGCCCTGCTCGGTCTTGCCGGCTACCAGGAGACACCCTGTGCGCGGCTGTCGGAAGGCCAGAGGAAACGGGTGGGCCTGGCAAGGTTTTTTCTTTGCCAGAACCCCTGCTGGATCATGGACGAGCCTTTCAGTGCAATTGATCCGGTTGGGCTGGCCTCGCTGCAGCAAGTGATGGAGGCACATCT
>CAXPUI010000144.1:0-8765 GCA_964220205.1 Candidatus Allofontibacter communis
CTTCGAGTTGTTTTGACAGGTGGGGTGCGGTTCGCACAATCCTCACATGAGCCGCGCTGGGGTCGGGGTTAGATGAAAGGCTGAGCGTTTCAACTGGCGACGCGCGCAGCAATAATCGCTCGGGCTCTGTTTGGTGAAAGGCGTAAAGCGAGGAGGTCATCTGGTGTTCAATTAAAAGCACCAGGCCATGACTGAAGGCTTCAAAGTCCCTGATGGTTCCTGGAGGAGTTGGAAAGAAAGCCCACTCATCCAAGTGACGAAGGTCTGCACGTGCCAGTTCGAAACCAGGCCGACGTTGATTGGTGAGCGCATAAACAGACTCACCGGACAGTCTTACCTGATAATGATGGCCTTTCTGTCGCGGGCTGATGACCTGCTGTCTCCCCTGCTTATCGACCAGTCGGACTTCCGTACTGAGGGGGTTTCTGGCAGACAGGACCAGCCGATTCCTTTCCCTGCTTAATCGTATGCGCAGGTGAAATGACGGGTCTGCCTCCTCGTAAACCGTTGACGAAACGCCTGAAAAAGGATCGAGACTCGCAACTGTCCGGGCATGTGGCAGATAGTAAAGAGCTCGCTCGGATAACCAGCCGAGGCTGGCTCCCACGGGCCCTGCCGAGACAGCCAGTTCCGCACCGTTAGCGATCTCCAGGATTCGCAGACGATAAACCTGAGAACCGGCATCATCTTCAGTGAAGGCGACCCAACGGCCATCAGGGCTCACAGAGAAATCTCCCAGACTGTAGTAGGCGTTACCCGCAGCCAGTACATTGACAACGAGCACCACCTGAGGGGCATCCTCGACAGCCCCCACAAGGCGACGAAAAAAAACCGGATACTGGCTACCCGGGAGAATTTCACGCCAATAGTGATAATCACCAAGCCTGACTGCTGCACTGGTGGTTGCTTTCGGCAGGGCCCGGTTCAGTTCCTGATGCAATTCAAGGCGTAACGGTAACCATTGCTGAAAGATATCGTCCGCATATAAACGCTCTGACGCAATGTATTCAACGGTGTCAGGCGCACTGAGGTCTGACAGATAGGAATAGCTGTCAACCTGGGGCTCACCGAGCGAGCGCTTGACGACTGGACGATTGGGGGCGTCCGGCAATGAGTCAACAGATCGGTCACATCCAACCAGTAACAGCATCAAAAGGGATAGAAAGAAGTGAGATCCAGAGCGATTCAAGAAAGTTAACTCTTAGCTGGGCGTGCCGCCCTGAGTTCATTAGAATTTCTGCCTGAGACCTTACATCCTGTATCAGGCCAATGGCAACTCTCAGGATGAGAGTCTCGCAGGTCATAAACCTGAGGACTTAAACCTGGGGATGAGAACCCGGAAATCAGAAGCGGGAGAATCAAGCAAGTGGCTAGAACAGAACATCACCCCACAGGACTTATCCATTACAATCCGCGCTTGAGCTACCGGGGCTATACACTGTTTACAGCCCGGATGAACAATGCCTTCCTCATCGATCCGCAAGGCAGGTTCGTCCACCAATGGCAACACGACCGCGGCATCACCAACGCCGAACTGTTACCGAACGGCAACCTTCTTGCGCTGACCATGCCCTCTCCCGAGGTACAGGGTCAACGAGGCTTGAACGGGCAGGCTGCGGCCTGCATCGAGCTTGACTGGAACAGTGAGGTAGTCTGGGAGTATAACGACCCGTGGATTCACCACGACCAGAAACGGTTGGCGAACGGCAACACCCTGCTGCTGAAGTGGGAGAAGATGCCCAAATCACTGATCAGACGAATCAAAGGAGGCTATCACGCGGAAGGCGACGATCCCCGGCACATGCTGGGTGATACTGTCCTTGAGATCACGCCGACGGGTGATATTGCGCGCGAGTGGCAATCTTGGCGGCAACTGGATCCCACGATTGATGTCATCTGCCCGCTTGATGACCGGCGAGAATGGACCCACGCCAATTCAATCGACACTGCGCCTAACGGTGACTGGATCATCAGTTTCAGGCGCATCAGCACTATCGTCCGTGTTAAGCCCAATACCGGTGCCATTAAGTGGCGGTTCAATGATGAGAGTGTCAGACACCAGCATGATGCGAGATTCATCTCTGGTAATCGAGTCACCTTCTTCGATAACGGTGTACATCGTAAAGGTATCGAATATTCACGGGCTGTGGAAATCAGCACGCGCAGCAAAAAGATCGTCTGGTCTTACATGGACAATCCACCTTTCACTCTCTACACGATTATGGGTGGTAGCGTCGAAAGACTCCCAAACGGCAATACATTGATTTGCGAGACCTCCAAAGGGCACTTTCTGGAGGTGACTCAGGAAGGCAAGGTGGTCTGGGAATACATCAACCCTATGTTCACAAGCAATCCACGCCTGGGGGGTCGAATTAACATGGTGTTCAAAGTTCACCGGTACAGCGCAGGATTTGCCGGGCTTAAAGGCCAAAAACTGAAGCCGGAAAACCTGGCTGGGTTGAATCGGCAATACAGAACGCAGGCTTAAGCAGCCAGCAATTCCTCAGCTGCCTTGAAGTCCATACCATGGGCCACACCGACCTGCTCATTAGCCAGCATACCGTGATAAACATTCAATCCCTGTCGCAAGTGTTTGTTGTCCTGTAAAGCCAAGACAGCTCCTTTGTCGGCTAATTCAAGAATGAACGGTAACGTTGCATTGTTCAGCGCAGCGGCAGACGTACGGGCGACAGCTCCGGGCATATTTGCCACACAATAGTGAACGACATCATCGACAACATAAGTAGGCTCTGAATGAGTGGTTGGTTTCGATGTGTCGAAACAGCCACCCTGATCAATAGCAACATCAACCAGAACCGAGCCACTTCGCATCGCCGTGACGAGCTCACGGCTGACAAGCCTCGGTGCAGATGCACCAGGCACCAGTACAGCACCAATGACAAGGTCGGCAGCCATAACCTCCTGTTCTATAGCATCCTGAGTCGAATACAGCGTCTGGATAGTAGCGCCGAAACGCTGATCCAGGTTCCTCAGGGCATCAAGGGAACGATCAATAACCGTTACATCTGCTCCCATACCCACTGCCATCTGCGCAGCGTTCTGTCCCACGACCCCGCCACCGATAATAACGACCTTGCCCCGCTGAGTTCCTGGCACACCGCCCAACAAGACTCCCCTGCCACCTTGAGCTTTCTCCAGGCACATGGCTCCAGCCTGGACGGACATTCGGCCGGCCACTTCGGACATCGGCGCCAGTAAGGGTAATCGGCCCTGAGCATCCGTCACCGTCTCATAGGCGACGCATATTGCTCCACTATCGAGCAAATCTCTTGTCTGCGGGAGGTCGGGAGCAAGGTGGAGGTACGTAAACAGCGTCTGATTTTCCCGCAACAAGGCTCGCTCGCACGACTGGGGTTCTTTGACCTTAATGACCAGATCGGCGTCGGCAAATACCTGTTCGGCATTGTCAACGATGGTTGCGCCGGCATCACGATAGGTTTCGTTATTGAAACCAATGGCCGCTCCGGCATGGTTTTCAATCAGAACTGTATGACCGTAATGCGTTAGCTCCTTAACGCCAGAAGGCAACAGGCCCACACGATATTCATGATCTTTGATTTCCTTGGGTACACCGACAAGCATGGACACCTCCAGATGAAAGAGATTTAGCGTAGACTGCGAGTCGAGTATAGGCACCATGCCAGTAGAGATTCTCACTTTTTTTTCCCGTTTTTCAGGATTTATCTAAATAAAACCCGAAATTATTGGAGTAATAACCTATAATTCGGCAATGGAACAGGCGAAACCCCTAGACAATATTGACCTGAATATTCTTCGCGCACTGCAAGAAAATGGCAGAACCAGCAATACTGATCTGGCTCACTCAGTGGGGCTGAGCGCCACACCCTGCGCCGAGCGTGTCAAACGACTGCAAAATCTCGGTTATATCCAGGGCTGGGGTGCGAAACTCAACCCCAGATTGCTCAACCTGGAACTGCTTGTTTTCGTGGAGATAACATTGCTGAGGACATCACAGGACGTCTTCGCAGAATTCCGAGACGCGGTAGTGAAACTCCCGCAGGTCCTCGAATGCCACTTGGTCTCCGGCAATTTTGACTATCTGCTCAAAGCGCGCGTTGCAGGCATGACAGCCTACCGCCAGCTCCTGGGAGAAACATTACTGACACTGCCAGGCGTCAGCGACTCCAGGACCTATGTTGTCATGGAAGAAGTCAAAGAAGACCAGGCACTGCCTATCTGATTGATCAGGACACATCATGCCTTATATAGAGCATCGTTACGGGAAAACCTATTATCAGTTCCGTGGCAGAGCCACCAGCCAGGGGTTGCCAATAGTCTGCCTCCATGGAGGTCCAGGCGGACACAGCCGTTTCATGACTGAGTTGTTCAAGCTCAGCGATGAGCGGCAGGTTTTCCTTTACGACCAGGTAGGCGGTGGTCGCAGCAGCGCCACATCGAAAAGGCATTGGTCAATCGCCACGTTCGTCGACGAACTGACGATACTTATCGACGCCTGGAAACTTGACCGTTTCCACCTGTTCGGTGCGTCCTGGGGGACAACCCTGGCTCTGGAGTATCTCCTTAAGCGGAAAACCGGCATCCGCTCAGTGATCTTTCAGTCTCCCATGTTTTCAGCCCGCGACTGGCAGGAGGACGCGAATCACCTGATCAGAAAGCTACCCGCCGCAACGCGCAAAGTGATCGACTACTGCCATGAAATTGGCGCCACTGATTCAAAGGTCTACCAGGAAGCGATGGAGCTCTACTACGCTAGACACGTCTGCCGGAATAAATCACGGGCCAAACGTTCCCGTGAAATCAAGAACCCCAATGGTAACCGCATCTATCAATACATGTGGGGAGCATCAGAATTCAGCGCAACAGGCACACTCAAAGATTATGATCGCACTGATCAACTGAGTTACATCAGGCATCCGACGCTTTTTGTCTGCGGTCACCATGATGAGGCAAGGCCCAGCACTGCCCGTCGTTATGCGAGGGCAATGCCAAATGCCCGTCTTGCCGTTATACCGGACGCCTCTCACGCCATCTTGTCTGAACGACCCGCGCGTCTTGTCAGGGAGCTAAGGCATTTCCTGGATCAGGTAGAGCGCTGATATTGCACCTCGCGGCAAGCTACTGTATATATAATCAGTTGTTTGCCGTGAGACACTATGACGCAATCTCTTCAAAAGCTGCTGCGGCAGACCGGGCTTTGGCGCGCCTCAAGTATCGACCATGACTACAAGTCGGTCCGTAGCACAGGTTTCCGCGCACTGGATGATAAATTGCCCGGTGGCGGCTGGCCAGCCGATGGCATTACTGAACTTCTGCATGATCAGTATGGGATAGGTGAATTCCGTCTGCTGTTGCCGGTTCTCACGCAGCTCAGCCAGGAACTGGCTCGCTGGCTTTTACTCGTTAAGCCGCCTTACATCCCTTACCCTCCTGCACTGACCCAGGCGGGCATCGATCTTGCGAAGGTCGTTATCAGCCAGCCCAAAACAACCAGCGACTATCTCTGGGTACTTGAGAAAGCTCTTGCCTCGCAGAGCTGCAGTGTCGTCCTGTGCTGGCCTGAGGACATCCATGAAAAACAGATCAGGCGTCTGCAAGTAGCCAGCAAAGAAGGCGGTTGCTGGGGCATCATGTTTCGACCGGAAAAGGTTGCCGACCAACCATCGCCTGCCGAGCTGAGAATCCGCCTGCGACCCGGTGACTCGCGACAGGATAACAGTCAGTTAATCGCACGGATTCTTAAGCGTAAGGGGGGCTGGGAAAGCACCGATTTATCGCTCGAGTTCGACGATCAGTTGCTCAGACCGACGCCTGACTTCAGCGAAATGCATGTTGAACAATCGGGATGTTCACCGATCTTCAATCAGGACAAAGGCGATCAACAACACACATATTCTTATGAATACCAGTGATGCGTTGTGGCTCTGCCTGAACTTTCCCCTACTACCTGTTGAGGTCTTCTGTCGCCAGGAAAGCTCCCCCGTTGTAGTCATGACCCGGCAACGGGTCAGCTTCATGAATCAACCGGCGCGAAGCATTGGCATCATGCCGGGCAGCAGCATGAGCACAGCCTATACCATCAGCGACCATGTCGTGAGCTTTGAACGAGATGAAGACAAAGAACTCAGGCGACTTGAACATCTCGCGCAATGGGCTTACCAGTTTACTCCCTGTGTCAGCCTGGCCCCACCCCAGAACCTGCTACTTGAAATCAGCGGCTGTCTGAAGCTTTTTCGGGGCCTGGCCAACCTGAAAAAAAGCATTCACGACAGGCTGAGCGCACAAGGCTACACCGTGAAGATGGGGGTTAACGGTACCCCTCAGGCAGCACTCTGCTCGGCCACAGCAGCCCTCAACGACAACATCGGAGATGTTAGAGAGTCTCTGGCCGAAGTCGCCGTACAAGAACTGCACATTGATGATGTGATTATCGAGAAACTGAACCAGATGGGCGTCAACCGGTGCCGACAATTATTAGCCCTGCCGACCGATGGCCTGAACCGGAGGTTCGGAGAGGGTTTTACAAACTACCTGGACAGATTAACCGGTGTCTGCCCAGACCCCAGAAGATTCATTACCGACAAACCCGCCTTTGCCAGCGAAATCACTTTTCTCGCCGATGTTTCTGACCTGAATTCGCTGCTGTTCCCCATCAAGCGGTTGTTAGGTGAACTCCATGACTTTCTGCGCAGCCGGCAATTGCAGGTCAATCAATTTACCCTCCGACTGGCTCATCGCAGTCATGCCGCTCAACAGTTCACTATCACGCTGGCCAACCCCGAGAATAATCCGGATATATTTCTTATGCTGACCCAGCTCAAACTGACCCGTATCAGAGATATGCCGGAAGTTGACTGTATCTCGCTGCATTCTGCCCATTTCAGCGAGTCCGGGGGAGCTTCAGGCGATTTGTTTCACGGCACGCGCTTCCAGCAGAAAGACGGCAGGACTCACAGTAAGGCTGAAGCCACACGAGCGGTCACATTACTTAATATGATGGTGGCCCGACTGGGACAGGATTCCTGCTTCGGACTGTCGCTGGCCAATGACCACAGGCCCGAACTGGCCTGGAAAACCGTGTCGTTGCAGAACAGGGATCACTGGTGCGCGGACGTCTCACGCGACAACGCCAGACCGGCCTATCTGCTAGCGACACCGAGCATGTTACAAACCAGGGACGACAGTCCTTACCTGTCAGGAAAACTCACCCTCTTGCAGGGCCCGGAGCGAATCGACTTCGGCTGGTGGGATCATAAAGAAGTCAACCGAGACTATTACATAGCCCGCCACCCATGCGGGGCTATCTACTGGGTATACCATCAGGTCGCTAACAACCAGTGGTATCTACATGGTATATTTTCCTGACCATAAAGGAGAAACCAATGAGTATTCATGATCTGGAGATGAAATCGATTACTGGTGAGACGATTTCCTTTTCCGACTATCGCGATCAGGCATTGCTGATCGTTAATCTTGCCAGCCAGTGAGGCCTTACCCCACAGTACGCAGGTCTGTGTACTCTACAAAATGAGCATGAAAATCTTCAGGTATTGGGATTCCCATGCAACCAATTCGGGGCCCAGGAACCTGGCACCGACGAAGAGATTCTCGAATTCGCATCTTCCAAATACAACGCTAACTTCCAGCTATTTTCAAAGATAGAAGTGAACGGCGATGGTACCTGCGAGCTCTATGGCCAGCTCAAAGCTGCCAAAGCCAACCCCGATGGCAATGCCGATATCGGCTGGAACTTCACCAAATTCCTGGTAAACGGAGCCGGCGAGGTTGTCGCCCGATTCGAGCCGATGGTGACCCCGGAGGAAATTGGAGAACAACTGGGCGATCTGCTCTAGGCGATTTGCTCCAGGCAATCTACTCTAAGCAGGACCAAACAACTCCCTGAGGTGAGGATTTAACATCCTCCCTTCAGGGTCCAGTTCTTTTCGGAGTTCAGCAAACTCGTTGAATTTCGGGTACAGCGCCTTCAACTGACGGTAATCAAGCGAATGAACTTTACCCCAGTGTGGGCGGCCGTCGTACTTCCAGAAAATGGGTTCAACCAGGTTGAATAACTGGTCAAAGCTGGCATCGAACTTACGGTGCACTGATATCGAAACCCGTCGACTACCGCTGTACATACTGAGCCAGGTATCGTCAGCTTCAATAATGCGGTACTCCAAAGGAATAACCACATCAATACTGTGATCTTTGACTGCCTGTAGTATCTCCAGCAGACAATCCCCACCGACCTCAGCAGGAACCGAGTACTCCATTTCATTAAAGCGATCAAACCTGATGTTTGTCAGCGCCTGCCAGGACGGCTGGACCGCTTCGCTGGGCTCTATCTGCGACGCCAGGCCATTGATCAATGCTCCTCGCAAAGGCACCGGAGTAGCTTCAATCAACTGGAGGACTGCACCATCATCCTCGTCTACAGCCGGGGCCTGCAGGGCCTTTTCCGTTTCCTGATGGGCTACCACCAGCGAATAATCAGAATGCAGGAGAGGAAACATCTCAAAATGCTGCCATTCATCACAATAGGCATTGAACTTATCGAGCACGGCTGTCGTTTCTTCCACCCAGGTTCTGGTACGCAACCGGAAAGGAGCCCTGTTTTGAAACGTGACCCGGGTCACTACGCCAAGCGAGCCCATGGAAACGGCTGCCGCCGCTAATCGATCATCACCCTGCCCCAGTTCCAGGACCTCACCTCTCGGAGTGACAACTGTCAGCCCTCGGATATAGCCGGACATGGACTGCAGTTC
>CAXPUI010000145.1:0-3620 GCA_964220205.1 Candidatus Allofontibacter communis
GCTATCCAGGCACACGACATAGGCATCCGTTTATTTCAGCGAGATGGCGAAACACGGTTTGAGATTCTGGCGGGTGGAGGTCTTGGCCGCACGCCGATTCTCGCTCCGACCATTCGTGAAGAACTGGAGGGCAAACACCTCTTGACCTACCTCGAAGCCATTTTGCGGGTTTACAATCGCTATGGCAGGCGCGACAACAAGTACAAAGCCAGAATTAAAATTCTCGTACGCGCCATGACCCCCGAAGTCTTTGCCGAGAAGGTAGAAACAGAGTGGGCATCATTGAAAGATGGCCCGGGCACTGTCACCGATGCGGAAATTGTCCGATTGTCGGGTTTTTGCACCGCTCCTGAGTATGGTGAGGGGGAAGAGGCAATACCCGAATATGACTCTGTGATCGCCTCCAGCACGGGCTTCGGCACCTGGCTGGCACAGAATGTTTCGCCGCACAAACAACCCGGCTACAGTATCGTCACTCTGGCCATAAAGAAAACTGGCATAGCCCCAGGCGATGTTACCGACGAACAGCTCGAGACTATCGCTGACCTGGCAGAACGTTACAGTTTTGGAGAAGTCAGGGTCACTCACGAGCAGAACGTAACCCTTGCGGATGTCTCCAAGAGTCAACTGAAAGAGTTATGGTCCGCTTTGCAGAAAGCGGATCTGGCGACGCCCAATCTCGGTCTCCTGACAGATATCATCTGCTGCCCAGGCGGTGATTACTGCAGCCTGGCAAATGCGAAGTCAATACCTGTCGCCACAGCAATTCAGCGGCACTTCAATGATCTCAACGAACTCCAGGATATTGGGCCACTGGATGTTAATGTTTCGGGCTGCATGAATGCCTGCGGTCATCATCACGTAGGCAATATAGGCATTCTTGGCGTCGATAAGAAAGGCGAGGAATTCTACCAGGTGTCCATTGGCGGCTCCTCATACGAGGATGCTTCGCTCGCCAGCATTCTAGGCCCTTCATTCGCACGCGCCGAAGTGCCTGGCGTTATACGTTCGCTGATTGATGTACATCTGGCGGAACGTAAAAGTGAAGAAAAGTTTATCGATACCTTTCGAAGGATTGGTAGCGAACCATTCAAGAGAGCGGCTTACAGCAATGACTAAAATCATCAAAGACGGGACACTGACAGACGCGAATTATGCTCTTTACGAGTCAGGAATCACCAAGGGTACTATTGTCCCTCTACAGATGTTCCTTGAACTGACAGACAAAAGTGACACCGGGGTCTGGCTTGACGCACATGAAGAGGTCGAATCGATAGCGGGTCTGCTTGATGAAATTCCTGTCGTTGCACTGAACTACCCGACATTTGCAGATGGTCGGTCGTACTCCAGCGCGAGCCTTCTGAGGCGGAAATACTGTTTTAAAGGCGAAATCAGAGCGATAGGTGATGTCCGCAATGACCAGCTGGAACAAATGTCACGATGTGGCTTTAACTCTTACCAGCTCGAAGAGAATCAGGACGCAGAGAAAGCCATGGGATTATTGCTAAGCGGTTTCAGCTACAGTTACCCCGCGACAGCAAAAGAACCACCACTATTTGCTGAACGATAGATCGTCACCAGTCGGGATTTACCTTAACATCAACCCCAACGTGTGAAACCGGGTCGCTGAAATGGGCTCTGACCCCTTTATTTTCTCCTTTTTTCTGATTTTTGCTTCAGCCGCTGTACTAGCAACCCTGGCGCTCTTTACCCGTCAACCACTGATCGTTGTCTACATGTTAACCGGGATGATCCTCGGGCCGTCCGGGTTGGCGTTTATCGACAACCCTGAGTTAATCAGCAGCATCTCCAAGTTCGGCATCATCTTTCTTCTGTTTCTTCTTGGACTGGACATGCAGCCCTCGAAACTCGTGAAGACAATAAAAAGCGCGACATTCGTCGGCTTTGGCAGCTCAATTATATTTTTTATTGCAGGCTCAGCCGTCGCCGCTCTGTTTGGATACAGCATCATTGAAACGCTCATCATAGGGATCGCTATGATGTTTTCCAGCACGATCATCGGCATCAAACTTCTGACCACAACAGTCCTCCACCACCGTCATACCGGAGAACTGATCATCAGCCTCCTGCTTATCCAGGATCTGATCGCCATCATCGTACTCCTCGTACTGACCGGAGGCTTCCTTGAATTCGACAGCGCCACCAAGATCGTACGAGTCATCATCAGCCTGCCCCTGCTTATTGGTCTGGCATGGCTGTTTGTGAAATTCGTCCTGCTTAAACTCCTGGAACGGTTCGATGCCTTCCACGAATATATTTTTCTTGTTGCCATAGGCTGGTGCCTGTCTCTGGCCGAAATTTCTGAAGCCATGGGTCTTTCACTCGAGATCGGCGCATTTATCGCTGGAGTAACCATCGCCACCAGCCCCATCGCTCTCTACATTGCCGACCATCTAAAGCCACTGCGCGACTTCTTTCTGGTTCTATTCTTTTTCTCTATTGGAGCGGGATTCCACATTGAACTCCTCACCGATGTTGCGATGGCCGCAATCGTACTGACGATAGTTGTCATGGTCCTGAAACCCGTTACTTTCAGAGTTCTCTTAAGCGGCATGAGCGAAACCAGCTCGCTGGGATGGGAAACAGGATTCCGACTCGGGCAGATCAGCGAGTTCTCACTGCTTATAGCTTTCATCGCCACCGCCGAAAATCTCGTCAGTCAACAGGCCTCACACCTGATTCAAGCGACAGCGATACTCACCTTTCTAGCATCAACATATATTGTTGTCTTTCGATACCCCACACCTATAGCTGCTTCCGCCCGGTTACGACGTGATTAACCGATGTGTTGCTCAGGTATGGAATGCCTGCTAACCGATGGCATCACTAGCTTGGTCACTTTGTCCATGAGGCGATCCAGTTTGTGCTTGTGCAGCACGTAGCGCACCTGAAAGACGTCCATTTCTTCGCATTTGTGCACCAGATATTCGTCGCTGGTCTTCAATTCATCAATGAGATTCCTTTCAAGAGCCCGGCGCCCGAACCAGGCTTCACCTGTCGCCACTTCCTCTATAGCAACGGCGGGCCTGTGTTCAGTAACGAAATCCTTGAACAGCTTGTGCACATCCTCAAGATCATCAACAAACTTCTCTCGCGCCTTATCCGTATTCTCACCAAACATCGTCAAGGTACGCTTGAATTCGCCAGCAGTAAGAACCTCAAAATCAATGTCGTTTTTCTGCAGCAGCCGATGAAAATTAGGTAGCTGAGCTACCACACCGATGGAGCCAAGCAGAGCGAATGGAGCGGCAATAATGTGATTAGCAATACATGCCATCATATAACCACCACTGGCTGCAACCTTGTCCACAGCAACCACCAAAGGTACGCCACGATTACGCACCCTTTGCAACTGCGAAGCAGCCAGACCGTAACCATGAACCACACCGCCAGGGCTCTCCACTCGAACCAATACTTCGTCCCGATCACTGGCAACCGACAGAATCGCTGTTATCTCTTCACGGAGGCTGGTCACTTCACTGGCCTGAATATCCCCCTTGAAATCAATAACGAAAAGCCGACCACGGTTCTCGACACCTGATTTAGCGTCTTTCTTCAGGCTTTTTTGGATTTCTTTGTGCCGTTTTTTTTCCTGCTTG
>CAXPUI010000146.1:0-4629 GCA_964220205.1 Candidatus Allofontibacter communis
ACTTTACAAGCTGGACGGCACCTTGCTGCACCAGGACATTCGGGACTATCGAACCGAACAACCCATCGAGATTCCAGAGCTCATTGATCCGGAACTGACGAACCATCTGCTTTCAGAAGCAACCAACGGGCTCAGTGCACCAGGTTTTATCCGAACGAATAGCGGTCCACTGATGGTCGCGGCCAGGAACATTTCATCCAGCGATGGCAAAGCGCCAAGCAAGGGCCTGATTATATTTGCTCGTCTCATCGATGGGCGGGAACAGGCTCTGCTTTCCACTAAATTCGGAGCCCCATTTACGTTCCGTGAACTCGATGAGGCAGAAGCAGCAGCTCTTAAGCAAACAGACGGCGCCGAGACCCTTACTGGTGACCAGTCTGCAACCATAAACCTGCTAATGCCCGGACCCAACGCTGAGAAGTATGCTCTCGAATTCAGCTTCGGAAGGCCCATCGCAGATCGCGCAGCTGTTTCACTGTTAACCTTCATGAGTATCCTCCTGGCTACTTTTCTGGCAACGCTGCTGGGTCTTCGCTGGTTCATCCAAACTCGCGTTGTACAACCACTAAAAGGTCTCAGCGAGCGAATGGAATCTATCACCGATGAACACCCGGAGCTGAATTTTGGGCCTGTTGCCCGCCAGGATGAAATTGGATCGCTGAACCGTGAATTCCAATCCATGCTGGATCGGTTGAAGAAATCCCAGTGGATGCAACGAGAGGCCGTTGACGCATTGACCCGAAGCCTGGACGAGGCCAGAAGATCAGAAGCACTAGCGAAGCTGGGTACCTATATATGGGACTGGGAAGCCCAAAAAATGGAATCCTGCTCCGACGAATTTGCCCGCATGAGAGGTATGACAGTAGAGGAGGTGCTCAAGACTTTTACTAATCCCGAAACCGACATGGAGAGTTTCCACCCTGATGATCGGGCCCGTTACGAGGCTGCAGAGATACTGGCAATCGAAAACGAATCTGAGCTCAGCATCGAGTACCGAATTCAGACAAAGAATGGCGATGTTATTCATGTTCGAGAGGTTTGCGAATACTTCCGCGACGAATCCGGACAAGTGGTTAAGTCTCATGGCTTCACTCAGGACATAACGGGCCAGGTAGAGCTTGAAGAAAAGTTACGCCAGGTCGGCAAGCTGAAGCGATTGGACAACTGAGTGGCGGTATCGCTCACGACTTCAACAATATGCTGGTCGTGATTTTGGGTAATATCGAACTGGCTACCATGAATCTTGAAAATGATCCATCCTCTCTAAAGTGGCTGAATGCTGCCACCCATGCAGCGCTCCGATCTAAGGACCTCACCGAACATCTTCTGAGTTTTGCTCGCCAGCAACCTTTGGCAATCAAACCCGTTAACGCAACCCATCTCATTACTGAGATGAACGACATGCTCAACCGAACACTTGGCGGAAACGTCAACATAACAATATCCGCTAACGACAATATCTCCTGCCTGACGGACGAAACTCAGCTCGAAAATGCGTTGTTGAACCTTGCTATCAACGCACGTGACGCGATGCCTGACGGTGGCCACCTAGAGATAGGGCTTGACAAGTTTGCCCAAACTGACGACTCGCCTGTCAGCACCGAAGACCTAGAAGCGGGCGATTACATCATCATTCAGATGGTCGACTCGGGGATCGGTATGGACTCCACGACACTGTCCAAGGCCTTTGATCCTTTCTTTACTACAAAAAAAGCAGGAGAAGGCACCGGCCTGGGATTGAGCAGTGTCCACGGCTTTGTTAAACAGACCGGGGGCCATTTGACGATCGAGAGTCAGGTGGGTAAAGGCACAACAGTTAGTTTGTTTCTGCCTGCCGCCAGCAAAAATGACGCAGACGCCGTTGAATCTCATGTCTTGAAGCGCTCAGGGAGCGGTGAATTGGTGCTGGTGGTGGAAGACGAGATCGCGGTCGCAGCCATGGCTGAACAGATGCTAAAAAAACTCGGTTATGCGTGCCACATCACCAAGACTGCCGAAGAAGCGATCGACTATCTCGGCGGTACCGGCAAGGTAGATTATCTCTTCAGTGACGTAGTCCTGCCCGGTGATCTGAACGGCATCGATGTAGCGACATACGCATCTCAACAACAGCCGGACACGCGCATCCTAATGACTTCAGGCTATCCAAAACACATTGCTGACGTAAGCAACTACCATTTGCTTCGAAAACCCTACAGCCTCAGCGACCTCAGCAACGCCATGGATGAACTAAAGACTGACAGCAACTAGACGCGAGGCGAAAAATCACGTCCACTCGTTACTCGCTGACATTTCGAGCGCTGGCGCCCGTCTCCGATGACTGAGGGCGCTGATCATCAGGCCATCCTCAACACCCTGCAACGCCAGGCGGGGTGCACAAGCGCGACACCGTTAACCGCTAACCACCTGAGTAGGGACCCGCACGTTCTGAGACAAGCATCAGTCCCTGGTCCGTAATAGACCAGATATTGCCCCAGTGCCCGAAGAGCACCACCTTGCCTGCGGAATCGGTTTGCCTATAAGCACCCCAGCCGATCGCATACCCGTCACCGATTTCTTTATAGCCATAGCCCCAGGCTTCCAGTGATACGTCAGGTACCGCTCCACTGCTCAACGCCCTGAAGATCGCCGAGCGTCCAACGACTATACGTTCATTAGCCGACACCACCTGGATAGCATCTCTCTCAAACAGGTCAGCGATGCCAGCGAAGTTCCCGCTGTTACTATTGTCTACATAGGCCGCGACACCCTGATCGAGCAGATCTGCGCCGACACCCTTGTATTGCTCTGCCAGCTGTTGACCAGCGGCAAGGCTATCCGCGTCCATCCCACCTGGCACCACATCTCCAGCTGATTCCAGCAACATCAACAGACTTTCACCTTCAACCCGCCAGACATTACTCCACAGACCTCTCATTAACACCTGGTCATCCAGGTCTTTCGCTTCATAAGTCCCTGCAGCCATGACAAGAGTCGGTGACAGAAAACGAGCGACTTCAGTTGTCGTCGTCAACCATGTATCAGCATTCTCTGCGCCAAAGGAAGCCGCATGAGCGGCCCCAATAGCAGACCGGCCATAGACAGGCAATTGCTCATTCGAGGCAACGCGGACCGCGTCTTCTGCGTAAAGGGCAGCAAGACCCTCGGCATCGGCCTCCGCCCAGGCAGCCTCAAAAGAATCCGTGTAACTCTGCATCAGCTGCCGAGCCCGAGCGTCACTCAGATCAACGGCAGCCGCTACCTCTGCATCGGCTGTGTCAGACAAGGATACTGTGGCATCCATCTCCGACTCAGAGCACCCGACGGCAGCAACCGTCATGATCACCATAAGAACAACCATCTTCATCTTCAAAACCATCACCTCGGGAACTCCTGTTAGATCGAAAAGTATTCAACACCTGGCTGCAGGCGTTATTACAGCACCTTAAAGACCGTGGGCAGGACTCACAATTTTAGTTCGATTTTGGTCATGACCCGCCATTGCCTGTGTTCTGACCAGGGCACCGCAGATCAGTAGCTGCCCATAATCGAACGGCCTTTGCGTTGAGCCTCGCACAGGGGCCAAAGGACCGAAACCTGCGGGTTTTCGGTTTCGATGACGATGATCTGGCGCGGATTCTGTGGATCGGTGATGTTGACCTGCGCAACAGGACACTCACTGTCAAAGTCTGGGAACCTGATAACGCTCGTTAACTGTCGATACCGCTCAATACCTGGGGATTTCCCGCACGATGACAGACGGGAAACCTATCACAGGGCCGTCACCACGAACGTGATACTATTGACTGTGACGTTTGCGCAAATCGGAGCAGACCGATGTACACATGTCGTGCTGTCAGGAACAGCCTGTTCGTGATCTTGATTCTATTGCCCATTGGAGCACCGCAAGCCGGTGAGTCAATGGCAAGCTACACCACCTGTGCTGTCTACCATCGAATGATGGTTGGTGCGATGCGCAGCAGCGCTAACCTTCAGGTCCTGGCGGACAAGCACATGGAACTGATGAACGACTATATTGCACTGGCGAAAAAGGCCAGCGACGACGACTACGGCGAGGAACTGGGGGAGGAACTCTTCAACGATGAATGGGCAGCTATCCAGGCTGAGATGACGGACCGGATCAATCGCAACTATGTGAATATATCGAGGCTAAAGTACCGGTACCAGGAACGCTGCAAGACGCCTCAGTAAGTCAGTCTCCCACCGTCAGACCAGCTCGAGACATACCCACCCGCTGGAGTTCCCGCCGGGTGGTGACCCATAACCGCAGCCCGACACAGATACCAGTGAGGAACAAGCCAAACGTCAGGGCGCTCCAGTAACCGTAGACTCCGAGCGGATCAATACCATCAATTAAACCTTCCGCCAGCACATACCCTATCGGCAGCGAAACAAACCAATAACTGATCAACGAAATCACCATGGGTACAAAGGTGTCCTTGAAGCCCCTGAGAGCACCATTAAACGCAGCCAGCAGGTCATCAAAGATCTGGTAGAAGGCAACAAACAACATCAGCGTTGCCGATATCGACAGCACGTCTGCATCGGTCGTGTAGAGGGACACCATCTGATGCCTCAACACTATCAACAACAGGGTAACCACGACCGCATAGACCAGGATCACGATCA
>CAXPUI010000147.1:0-3001 GCA_964220205.1 Candidatus Allofontibacter communis
GTCACCGTCACGAACCGCCTTGGTCCTGAGTGACGCTAGGTCCGAACCTGAACCGGGTTCAGAGTAACCCTGACACCACCAGACCCGACTGGACAATATGTCCGGTAGATACTTTTCCTTCTGCTCATCGGTACCGAAAGCCATGATCACTGGTGCAACCATGCTTTGGCCAAAAGGCAGAATACCGGGAGTGCCAGCCGCTGACATTTCCAGGTCGTAGAGGTAACGCTGTGTCGGCGTAAAACCCGGGCCGCCATATTCCTCTGGCCAGTTCAAACCGGCCCAGCCGCGCTCATAGAGTGCCTGTTGCCAGTAAACCTGGTCTTCCTTGCGAAGATGCCGCTGCTTGCGCATTTCCTCCGGATAATTCTTCTCGATCCACTGGCGCACTTCCATCTGAAACGCAAAGTCTTCCTGGCTGAATTCAAGATCCATAGTTACCTCCTAAAATCTTCAGCGCGAACCTTACCTTATTTGCGCGCGTGCTACGATGCTTGTCCAATTAAATTCCGACCTACGACTTTCAGAGCCAGGGTCTCCTCCGTCCCCTCAAAAATTGAAAGAACCCGGGCGTCCAACCAGTAACGCGACGCATCGGTTTCCTCGGCATAACCCATGCCACCGTGGATCTGCAGAGCTTCCCTCCTCAACCATTCTGACAGTTTGCAGGCAAGCAGCTTAACGAGACTCGCCTCCATGGCGCCGCCCCCTTCATCCATCATCCGGCCCACTGTATAGGTAAACTGACGGGATGCGCCTAGATACATCGCCATCCTGGCAAACTTCACCAGGGTCAGCTGATAGTCGGCAACTGCCTGGCCGAAGACCTTCCTGTCACCGGCGTAATTCAATGCGACGTCAAAGGCAGCCTGCATAACGCCACAGGCCCGGGCAGCTGTCTGTATGCGGCCACCCATGAATCCACGCATCGTGTAATAGAAACCCTTGCCTATGCCCTGCCCTTCACCTACCACGTGACTGGCCGGCACAAAGAAATTATCAAAGAAGAGATTGAATGAGTGCATGCCCCGGTAGCCTACCGTTGGGATAGACTGGCCACTGAGAGAACCACCACTTTCCTGTTCAACGGTAAACTCCTCGCCATCAAACTCGGGTTTTTCAACCATAAACAGAGTCAGCCCCCGGTGGCCGAGCGAGAGATCCTGCTCTGTTCGAGCCAGCGTCAGCAGAACCCCCGATTTGCCTGCAAACGTACTCCAGGCTTTGGCGCCGTTCAATAACCAGCCGTCATCGACCCTGGTCGCCTTCAACCGCATGGAAGCCACATCGCTGCCATAATCCGGTTCCGTAATCGCAATACCACACAACGGATTACCTTCGGCTATACGGGGCAACCAATATTGTTTCTGTTCTTCAGTGCCGCCTTCGATGAGTGCGCGAGCCATTATCTCGGGGCGCGTGATGAGGCTGCCAGCACCGCCCAAAGATGCCCTGGATAATTCTTCCGTCACGACAATCATGCCAAGCGAATCTTCCTGGTCATCGGGCAGCAGGCCACCGTATCGTTCCGGGACACTCAGCCCGAAACACCCGAGTTCCCTGACGCCGGACAGAATTTCATCGGGGATTATTCTGTTGTTGCGATGGATATCCTGAGCCAACGGTTTAACTACATCATTGGCGAACTGGCGAAACGTCTCTGCCATGATGACTTTTTCCTGGTCAAGACCTCGATCACCCAGGTCACCCTGACTATCAACAATCCGTCGCCCGAGCCCCGCCAGTTTCGCTGTGCTCAGCAGGTCACCGCACGCACTGAGGTCTAAGCTGTTGATATCGTCTGTTGTCAGACCATAATCTGACGGCATACGCGACAGACGATTCCGGATATTATGCAGAATGTCTGCCGCAAAAGTGGTGGAAAGCGTCTGCTCAATATCCTGCCGGCTGATCGCATAGCCCAGATAATTCCCCGCGCACTGCAGTTCTGCCGTAGCGACGGCGAGGTCAGCTGTTACCTGTTGATACTCATCTAGTTTGGGCGCCGACAGGGTGCCACCATCGCTGCAGGATTCCCGCACATGGTTCAATGCTTTGTTGACGATAGCCTGGTAGTCCTCAAGAACTGATTGGAGTTGTTCGATCATTATTTGCTTATCCTGTTCTCTACGATCTGCTGGAAGGAACGACCGTTCAGTTCTTCCAGTGTAATGCCTGTCTGCAGGGCTTCGTCTTCAGTGAAAGCCCCGCTGTTGATGCCGTTGACAAAAAAATTAAGTAGTCCCTGGGCGGACGCTGCATCATCAAAAGTGTTCCCGACCATCGATGCCTGGGAGGCCTGTTCTATAAAAGTTTGCAATCTGGCTTTGGCGTCTTCCAGACCCTGCAGGAAGAAGTAATAGAAAGCCGCATACCTGATGGGTAACTGAGCAGGATTCAGATCCCAGCCCTGATAAAAGCCCATTTTCAGACTGTGCAGAATGTTATTGAAATGAATACGCCAGGCATCATGAACAACCCGCTGATTCTCATCGACCTGCTCAGGAGTCAGGTTGTCACCGCGATGGACTGGAATCGGCATGAAGTTGGTAATGCCGTCGCAGATGTTGACAGACGTCCCTGTGAGACAGACCTGCATCATGTGCCTGGCAAAATCTGCAGAAGGATGACGGTGGTCCTGGTAGTGAGAAGCAATATTGCTGCTGGCCGTATAATCAAATGTTCCCAGGATAGCGGCCGTTACTCGTCCGCGGCCGGCATCGATCAGCGCGGGGATACCGATACCCCCGTTCGGGGTAATGATCGACTGTATGGTCTCGATCATCAGTTCGACGTTGATGGCACCGGGCGCAAAGCCACATCGCTGTTCCAGAAGTTCAAGGCAATCAACCAGCACCTGCACCTGTTCGGGTGAAGTGACCTTGGGAAGCGTCACGTAAAATGGCTCTGGCAGGGGCGCGCCGGTTTCCGCGTAGGTCGAGAGGAACAGGTCCAGCGTACGAATAGAGCGATACTTGGCCTCTTCGGTCAGGGCTTTGAC
>CAXPUI010000148.1:0-2929 GCA_964220205.1 Candidatus Allofontibacter communis
ACTGTATCACCAACGCCTGCACACCAGCGCAGATGAGGGATTACGACATCGCTCAATGGATATGTTCCATTAATTCTGAAGACAGTGATGGTGATACCTGGCCCCGATGCCTCGCCTACGGAATAACCGGTGCTCTACCAGAGGGTGCAGGCGCGATTGTGGATAATTCGGATGATGCGCTGTGCCCGGTCGAACCTGATGAGGTCTGTGTGACCGTCAGGTGGCATGACGTCAGAGATGGGACCACGGGGTCGATCGCTCTCAGGACAAGGATACGCTGATGAAGGTCCTGCTTCAGCGAGGTCTGTCGTTGGTCGAATTAATGATTTCACTGGCCGTGGGATCGTTGATTACTGTGGGTATTGCCCAGTTGTTCAGCGCGAACTCCGATACGTACGGTGTCATGCTGGGTCAGTCCCGGATGCAGGAATCTGCCAGGTTTGCGCTCGACTTCATTTCCCGGGATATTCAGAAAGCAGGTTATCGCGGTTGTTTCTCCAGCAATGAAGATCTCTTCTGGACGATCTCTGATCCTGAGAACCTGCCTTACGAGTTTGATCTCAGATTCGGCATCGAAGCGCATGATGGTGCCGGGCTGAACATCTGGTCACCTAATCTTGATGATATTCCTGATGATAATGAAGGGTTTGTGGCTAATACCGGAATTGACAAGGATGCCATTGTCTCAGGGACCGATGTCCTCACTCTCCGCAATGCTTCCCAGCCAGACATAGAAGTGCGATTGGCGGCAAGAATGCCAACTTCGACGGGCGACATTGAGGTCATAGCCCCCGCGACAGGGGAAGCTGGATTGGGCTTCGCTCAGTTTGACCTGGCTCTGATTCACGACTGTGAAAAGGCGACCATCTTCCATGTCACAGATATCGATACCGCAACCAACGCCCCTAACTATCTCATCAAGCATTCAACAGGGCCGACTGAGGTCTGGCGGAACGCACAGCTCACGCTCGCCTCGAAGAATACCTTCGACACCGATGCTGTAGTTGGAGGTATAGAGACCCACTCTTATTTTATCGCGCCGGGCGCTGGTGAAAACAATAACGGGGATACACCACTATCACTTTGGCGAAAATCGGGCACCTCAGTCCCGGTCGAACTGGTTGAAGGCGTCGAGGATCTCCAGGTGCTTTTCGGCGTTTCAACTGATTCGGATAGGATCCCGAATCAATACGTCGTCGCGAACGCCGTGGTGGACTGGAAGGATGTGACCACCGTCAGGGTGACGGTAGTCGCTAATACCATTGATGATGTCGGCGGCAGCATGACACCAACCCACGGATGTAGCGTCCAGAATTGCTACGTTGGTGAACCGGTCAACGGTGTTGATGGTTTGATGCGTCGATCGTTTACGCAGACGATCATGTTGCGTAACAGTAGTTAGGGAGTGGTTTGATGAGGATAGAACATTATCGTAAACAGAGCGGAGTTGTACTGTTTATGTGCCTGATCATGCTGCTGTTACTGACGGTCATGGGCATTTCGTCTGTCCAGACCACATCATTGCAGCAGCGTATGGCGAGGAATGCCAGTGATACCAACCTGGCTTTCCAGGCGGCGGAGTCTGCATTACGGGATGGGGAGATATTACTGGAAAGCATGACGTCCACTGTCAACTTTGACGCGGGTAACGCTGAAAACAATGGGTTTTACTATGAGGAAGATCCGGGAGATGAACCCAACTGGCGTACCCTGGATTGGTCCGGGGCAAACGGCTATCGTGAGGCTGAAACGGAAATCACCGGTGTTGAGATTCAACCCAAATATATCCTCGAACATGTGAAGGAAGTCATTTCAGACGCTGACTCATTAAACCTTGATAATATTGGCCAGGATACGGGAACAGGGCGTACCCAGATGTTTCGAGTGACTGCCCGGGGTACAGGTGGCACTGCCAATGCGCAGGTTATGATTCAGGCGACCTATGGGCGGCGGTTTTAGGTGGCTTTCGCAGCTTTCAGCTTACCTTTCGAACGGAATTTTTTGCCACTGGGCACTTTTTTGACCAGCAGGGAGTGTCTTCTGGCATAGTTTAAGAATCAGTTGCTCGGCCCGAGCGATCAGGCCAGTTCAATCTTCAGGAATTGGGTATGTATAAGCACACAATGAGATATCTGCGTACCGGCTTGGCGTTACTGGTTTTTTTCAGTCCGTCTGCGTCTGCCAATCCTGTTGTCATCACCAGTCCCGGAGCTGGCAGCATCGATGAAAATACCTCTAACCCGATCATGACCATTGAGGCCAGTGCGGCTGCTCTGGCACCTACGGCGGATACGGTGGTGTCTATTGTCACACTTCCAGGGAATGACGCTGCCAAGTTCAACCTGGTTGACGTGGTTATGCCATCCCCTGTCCCAGGCGGTGTTGCCAGCGCCCGGCTCTCTTTTGTTGCCGCCAGGGATTTTGAGAACCCCGATGATGTTGGAGGGATCGCAGGAGATAACGTTTATGTCCTGACCGTCAGGGCAACGGACAGCAATGGCGACTTCGTCGACCAGACAATTTCAATCACGGTGAATAATGTCAACGAAGCTCCGTCGGCCACGAACATGAGTAGCACAGCGGCTTACGACGAAGACGCCGCCAGTGTGGCATTGGCCAACATTGTTGTCACTGATATTGATGATTTGAAGACCCCTCAGAACATGACTGCAACCCTGACGCTGGCGGATACTGACGCCGGTAGTCTGACCGTCTCAGGTTCAGCAACGTACACGGCGGGTTCAGGTGTCTGGACGAGTACCGATACATTGCCCGCTGTAAACGCGGCGCTGGCGGCTGTCGCGTTTGTGCCAGCAGCAAATTACGACGTTGATTCATCAATCAGCACACGCGTCAGGGACCAGGATGGACTCGGTCCGGCAGACGGAACGATCACCCTCGATGTCACCGCCGTCAATGATGCTCCGGC
>CAXPUI010000149.1:0-6132 GCA_964220205.1 Candidatus Allofontibacter communis
CTCATCAACGCAGGAGAAAAACCACGGGTCTTCGTGCGCAGCGCGAAGAAAACCACTGAACGTTTCGGGAATCAGGTCGACACTGTTGTCGGCGACCTGAATGATCCTGCCACCATTGAGGAGGCGATGAAAAAGGCCTCCAGCGTCTTTCTCTGCAGCCCCATTGACCCGGATCAGGTCAGGCAACAAAACCAGGTCGTTGATGCCGCCTCCAGGGCCCAGGCCTACCTGGTCAAAGTCTCAGGCCTGGCAACCTTTCCCGGTTCATTCGTCGACAGTGGTCGCTGGCATGCCATGACCGAACAGCACATGGCCCAGACAGAGATCTCCGGCACCTGCCTGCATCCTTTCTTCTTTATGCAGAATATGGACTTTCAACTTCCCGGCATCCGCAGGGATGGCGTGCTGAAAAGCGCTGTAACCCAGGCGGCAATCGCCATGGTGGACACCGGCGATATTGCGGCGGTTGCTGCGAAACTGATGCTCAACCCGGACCTGGCGATGGGGCAGACACTGCCTCTTACCTGCAGTGAAGCATTGAACTACGAGCAAATGGCATCAGAAATGTCTGAGGTCTTTGGGCACACCGTGCGATTTGAAACGCAGAACCCTCAACAGGTAGCCGCAAACCTCCGCCAGTCCGGGATGCCCGACTGGCACGTTAACGTTATCCTACAGTTCAACCGTGCTTTCAATGAAGGTCTTGGCAGCAAGGTCCACCCCCATGTGCAAGATATCCTGGGCAGGCCTGCAGTCTCTTTCAGGCAGTACCTTGAAACGGCGACGATTTCCGTGGATGACGCCAACCCGTTCCCCAGCTAGGAAGTCAATACAACTCTTCTATATACTCAGGCTGGCACGGTCTTCTCCGAGCACCGTACGAAACCATGAACGAGCGAACAGCAATTCAACAAAGGTAAGACATATGAGCGAGCAACTTCAGGAAGACCCCTTCTGGTTGAAAGACAATTTCGCCCCCGTATTCGACGAAGTTACCGAAACCGACCTCAAGGTAACCGGCGAGATACCCCGGGAACTCAACGGACGGCTATTACGAAATGGCGCCAACCCCCAGAGTGGCTGGTCCGCGCACTGGTTCCTCGGCAATGGCATGCTGCATGGCGTCGAAATCCAGGATGGCCAGGCAAACTGGTATCGCAACAGATATGTCAAGACACCCCTGTACCTGAACCCGGATGCCGATGTCATGGACTCCCTCGGGGACATGACCAAATCAGCCGCCAACACGCACGTGATTCACCACGCCGGCAAGATACTGGCATTGGAAGAAGGCCATTGGCCCTTTGAAATCTCCGATGAACTGGAAACCATCGGCCCCCACAATTTCAATGGCAAACTGACCACACCGATGACTGCCCATCCGAAAACCTGCGGCGAAACAGGTGAACTGATTTCATTTGCCTATGGTATGGCCGAACCCTACGTAACTTATCATCGCACCTCACCCACGGGTGAAATGCTGCAGGTTGAACCTATCACGGTGAAAGGCGCCACCATGGTGCATGATTTCAATATCACGCGAAACTATGCGATCTTCATGGATCTGCCAGTCATCTGGAACCTTGAGGGTCTGGCCTCAACAGGTCTGCCGGTGATCTGGGACGAGAGTTACGGCGCGAGACTCGGCGTGATGCCCCGCAACGGGACCGATGCTGACGTCAAATGGTTCGACATAGACCCCTGTTATGTTTTTCATCCAATGAATGCTTTCGAGGACGGCAACAACATTATCGTCGACGTCTGTCGAATGGCCACTGCAATGAAGCCCGGAACCAGTTCACCACCCATGCTTTATCGATGGTCCATCGATCTCGACGCCGGCACCGTCAAGGAAACACAGCTTGATGATCGCTCGGTTGAGTTTCCCCGCGTCTGCGACACGAAAGTCGGACTGAAAAACCGCTATGGCTATGCCGCCGCTTTCGCAGGCGGCCTGCCAGCCGCCGGTGGCTACATGAAATACGACATGGAGGCGGGCAGCAGCGCGCATCACGATCTCAAGGGCGGCATGGGCAGCGAGCCCGTCTTCGTCAAGGATCCCAATGGCAGTTCTGAGGACGACGGGTGGGTGCTGAGTTACGTATACCAGCCTGAACTCGACAAGAGCGAAGTCCTGATCATTGACTCCCGAGCTTTTGAGGATGGTCCCGTCGCCCGGATTCATCTACCGACCCGGGTGCCTTACGGATTCCATGGCAACTGGGTACCGGACGGTTATTGATGGAATTTCAAGATCTCCTCTACGACGTCAAGGACCAGGTTGCTGTCATCACCCTGAATCGCCCGGAGCGTCTGAATGCACTGACGCCGGCGATGCGCGAAGGCATCCTGCAGGCAGTGACCGCTGCGGATCAGGATGCTGATGTTAGGGTCATTGTCTTGACTGGGGCCGGCCGCGGCTTCTGCTCCGGTGGTGATGTTAAAGCAATGAACGAGGCCCGTGCGACGGGCGCGGTTAACCCCCTGGAGGACAAGATTGCCCCGGTCAGGGACCGCGCTGTCCTTGCCATGCGCAATGCAAACAAGCCCGTGATCGCAGCAGTTAACGGGCCCGCTGCAGGAGCCGGCATGAATATCGCGCTTGCCTGCGACATTCGCATCATGTCGACAGAAGCCAAGATGGGTCAGACATTTTCTCGCCGGGGCCTCCATCCTGACTGGGGCGGAACCTACTTCCTTCCAAGACTGATTGGCGTCGCCAAGGCTGCTGAAATGATCTGGTCAGGTCGGATGGTCTCCGCGCAAGAGTGTCTCGAGCTTGGTATCGTTTCGCAGCTCAGTGAACCCGACGACCTTATGAAGGACGTGCTGGCCATGGCTCATACCTTTGCGGATGGCCCTCCGGTGGCGATACGACTGGCCAAACGGGCCATGTACCGCAATGTCGACTCGAGCCTGGAAGAAGCGCTGGAATTCGAAACCTTTGCACAGAATGTGGCAGCAGCCACCAAGGATGCCAAAGAGGGTATCGCGGCGTTCGTTGAAAAAAGAGAGCCAGTATTCAAAGGAGAGTAAAGCATGTCCTGGGAAGATGAACTCTCGGAACTCGAGCTCCGCAGTCAGCTCGCGGAGAAGATGGGCGGCGAAGACAAGGTCGCGCGTCAACACGAATTCGGTAAGCTGACCATCCGTGAGCGCATTGACGCGTTCGTGGATACCAGCAGCTTCCATGAAATCGGCAAGCTTGCGGGCGTCGCAGAGTACGACGATGACGGCACGCTGCAGGAATTCACACCCTCGAACTTTGTCTTCGGCACGGCAGAAGTAAATGGACGCCCTGTTATCGTGTCCGGTGATGATTTCACCGTCCGGGGCGGGTCGGCCGATGCTTCCATCGCCGGCAAGCGCCATCAGGCCGAGGGGCTGGCTGTTGAGCTGAAGCTGCCGCACGTCCGACTGATCGACGGCATGGGTGGTGGCGGCAGCGTCAAGACTATCGAAATGGCCGGCCGCACCTATATTCCAGCTGTCGCAGGCTGGGAGACCGTGGTTAACCAGCTGGCTACTGCCCCGTCGGTAGCACTTGCTCTCGGGAGTGTCGCCGGTATCGGTGCAGCGAGAGTCGCTACCGCTCACTACTCAGTAATCGTGAAAGATACCGCCCAAATGATGATTGCCGGACCGGCGCTGGTGGACTGGGCGAGCCAGGGCGATGTATCGAAGGAAGAACTGGGTGCCAGTAAAATTCACACCCGGAACGGAGCCATTGACGACGAAGCAGCTTCAGAGCTCGAAGCCTTCGCCATGGCCAAGCAGTTTCTTTCCTACCTGCCGGAGAACGTTGACCGTTTACCGGAGCGACAGGACTCTGGCGATCCCACTGACCGCCAAGAGGACTTTCTGGCCAGTGTAGTTCCGAAGGACCCCCGCAAGGTCTACAAAATGCGACCGGTGATCGAAGCTGTCATGGATAAAGGCTCATTCTTTGAAATCGGCCGCCAATGGGGTCGCTCCATCATCACTGGCCTGGCGCGCCTGGACGGTGTCCCCGTGGCGGTATTCGCAGAAGATCCCATGATTTACGGGGGTGCCTGGACGGCAGATTCCTGTCGTAAGCTCATCCGCCACTGTGATCTGGCGGCGACCTTCCACCTGCCACTGGTCCACCTGGTGGACTGCCCCGGTTTTCTGATCGGTAAACAATCGGAGGAAAACGCCACCATACGTTACGGCGCGCAGGCCCTGGCGGCTTTCGGGCAGGCATCTGTACCCTTCTGCAGCGTGGTGGTTCGTAAGGCTTTTGGTGTAGCGGGGGCGGCGAACACGAAACCCGGCAGGCATCACTTTCGCTTCGCCTGGCCGTCGGGGGACTGGGGCTCCCTGCCTATCGAAGGCGGGATCGAAGTCGCGTACAAGGCAGAACTGGCCGAATCAGAAGACTTTGCCGGCGACCTGGCAAAGATCAAGGAGCGGCTCAATCGCGTTCGCTCCCCGTTCAGGTCTGCGGAGTATTTTGAGATCGAGGAAATCATCGATCCGAGGGAAACGCGACCAAACCTGTGTCGCTGGGCAAACCTCGCTTACAGTTCCCTGCAGCCAGTCCCGGCCAGCTTCACCTATCGACCCTGATCGTCGTTGAGGAACTGAAACGGTCAGGGATCAATGGCGCGGAGTTCAGCCGTATGCTGTATCCAGCACTCAGACAGTATCGACCGCATTCATTGTCGCCCGCATCTCCGTGAGCTGGCCCAAAATCGCGATGGCGATTTCCGCCGGCGTCTTACTGCCGATTGGGAGCCCCACGGGGCCATGCAGCCGATCGATTTCCTCGTCACTCAAATCCAGCAATTTGAGGCGTTCTCGCCGCTTTGCGGAGGTTCGTGTCGAGCCCATGGCTCCGACAAAATAGGCCTCTGTCTTCAACGCTTCCATCAGGCCCATGTCATCAATCCTCGGATCATGAGTTAACGCGACAATCGCGGTCGACGGATCATTGGCGTGAGCCCTGACCGCATCATCCGGCATATCGTTGATCAGTTGGACGCCTTCCACACTCCACTGCTCAATCATTTCTTCCCGCGGATCACACACCAACACGTGGTAGTCCAGCATCTGGGCCATCTGGGCCAGATAAAGCGACACATTCCCGGCACCGATAAGGAAAAGCTGAAATCTCGGCCCGTATGTCTGGGTCAGGGTTTTACCGTCTGTCTGCAGGTCTTCGAACTCACCATCGAACCTGAGATGCCTGAACCGCTCCACAGGCTTGCTCTCAAAATCACCCGTGCCTAAATCGAGGAGCCGTTCAATACACTCCCGGCCAGCCAGTCGCTCGGTAATCTGCTGCAATTGCTCGAGATTGCGCTTATCAAGCATGGGTTCGATCACCACGTGCAGCTGGCCGCCACAAGGCAGCTGGAATCTTTCAACTTCCTCCTGGGTGGCTCCATAGATCAGCAGCTCAGGCGCAGCGCTGGCAAGCTTGCCCTCATGCAGCCGTTCCAGGAGATCTTCTTCAATACAGCCTCCTGAAAGTGAGCCGACCACTTCCCCATCTGAGTTACAACAGAGCAACGACCCGACAGGCCTTGGCGACGAACCCCAGGTCTTGACGACAGTACAAAGCCAGGCTTTTTTGCCTGCGGCCACCCAGTCAGTCAGGTGCGAGAGAACTTCCAGATCAGCATATTCCATAACTAACCGTCACTTTTTCGAACCAAAACCCGCAATACGCTCCTGCATATCCGGCCCAACCCCAACGCCATTGTAGACTTCAAACGCAAGCCCTTCCTCAAGACTCATGCCGTCGGTGGAAGACAGCAGCATTTTATAGCCCCTGAGCGAGTGCCAGGAATTCGCCAGAATTTCCTGACAGTATTCAGCAATCGCCGCTTCGAAGTCATCATCCGGAAACACCCGGCAGACCAGCTCCATCTCCAGGGCTTCAGCAGCGGTGTAGGTCCTGCCCGTCAGCATCATCTCAGTGGCGCGCGATCTGCCCACTTTTCTCGGCAGCCGCTGACTGATACCCCAGACCGGTTGCAAGGCCCATTTCCCATGCGTATCAGCGAATCGTGCATTTTCACTGGCGACGATCAGGTCACCGGCCAGAGCCAGTTCCAGGGCGCCCGTATAACAATGACTATGCACAGCCGTAATCACTGGTTGCGG
>CAXPUI010000150.1:0-2746 GCA_964220205.1 Candidatus Allofontibacter communis
GGTCTGGGATGCGATCGCTGCAGACCAGACCTATGACAATTCCGCAATCGCTAAAGACAACCATAATGAAGCCAAAACTGTCGGCGGCCGCGCAGCCTTGCGAATCGATCTTAACGATAACTGGACCTTGACTGCTGGCGTGATGTTCCAGCAACTGGAAACGGAAGGTGTCTGGGATCAAGACCCGACGCTGGGCGACCTCAAGGTATTCAAGCTGCTGGATGACTGGTCGGAAGACGACTGGGTGCAATGGTCAGTCAAAGTCGAGGGTGAACTTGCTGGCGGAACGCTGACTGCAACTTATTCAGACCTTGATCGCGATATGGAGTCTTACGTCGATTACTCGCTTTACAATGACTACTACGTTTCATATGGATACGTACAGCCATATTATTCATGCTACCAGTATCTGGGTGGCTGTGGTGACCCACGTGGAGTTGTGACCTCTGACGGTGGCTGGGATCGAGAGAACTTTGAAATTCGATATGCATCGAATCCCGACAATCGTTTCCGTTGGCTGGTGGGTGCTTTCTACTCCGAAGTTGAGAACCGTAACGATGGCGACTGGCATGTCTTTGGTTTGTCCGGTATTCCCGGTTCTTTCGTTGAAGACCCGGACATCTACTGGACAACAAACTTTACGCGTCCTTATGAAGAAACTGCCTATTTTGGTGAGGTGAGTTATGACGTAACGGACACAGTGACCGCCAGTGCCAGTGTTCGATCGTTTGACTATGAAGCTCGACTCGATGGGTTCTCAGGAACGGTCTGGTGGCCCTGTGGCGGATTCAGCCCAGGTCACCCCGACAATAACTACGGTGAGGGCGGATGCTCGGCGAGCGAACGGAAAACCGAGGGCGATGACGAGGTTTACCGGGTAAACGTCGATTGGGCATTCACCGAGGAAGCGATGGTTTACGTGACCTGGGGTGAGGGATATCGACCAGGCAGCTTGAATCGTATGTGTGAAACCCGCGTATTGGGTGGGCTCGGGGACCAGGGCGTGTCTAATATCGGCTGCGCTTTTGAGTCCGACTTCCTGACCTCCACCGAAATAGGGTACAAGGCAACATTCAATGGTGGCCGCACCCGGGTTAACCTGGCAGCATTCTGGCAGGAATGGGAAGACTTCCAGTTTTCACGCCTGGATACGTCCATTTCTCCGCTGACGCTCACTTTCAACGTGGGTAACGCAGAGGCCAATGGTATTGAGGGAGACTTCACTACGCTGCTGACGGATAACTGGACCCTGAGCGGGGCGTTTTCCTATATCTATACCTCAGAACTGACATCAGACTACTGGCGTAACCCTCCAGCTGATCCTTCTGCCCCCGGTGCAGCTCCTCCGGATGCCCCTGATGGCACGGATCTGCCCAGGGTACCTGAGTGGAAGTTCAATCTTTCCTCACGCTACAACTGGAATGACAACTGGTATCTGCAGGGTGCGTTCATCTATACCGGTGATTCGACAAACACGCTGTTTGAAGGTGGTACGATCCAGACAGCTCGTCGAACCCAGGACAGCTACCAGGTCTTGAACATGAGTCTCGGCTACGAGCATAGCGACTGGTCCGCGGAACTGTACGTTCGAAATGTCACGGATGAACGGGGCGATGTGTTCATCAATGCGGTGAACTGGGATTCCCGGGTCATGGTCAACAGGCCACGGACTCTGGGGCTCTCGTACCGTCGTCATTTCTGAACAAACCTCCCGGTTGAAAAAGGCGCCCGACGGGCGCCTTTTTTTTACTGTCTGGATGATGCCCCTGGTTGATGCGAAGATTCGAGCCCAGGAGACAGCATGAACGAAGAAAACAGAGAACTCGACGAACTTTTGGATTCCGCACGGCTGGCGACTCGCGAGAATAATCCAACCAAGGTCATCGAACTGTGTGAACAGGCGTTGCGCATTGCGCCCGGTGATGCGCGTTTTGAGTTCATGCAGGGAGCTGCTCTGCGTCGTTCCGGATACCACAGGCGAGCGGAACCACTACTTCGCAGAACGATCAAAGCGGTGCCCAATTTTGCCACGGCCCACCTCGAACTCGGTCTCAATCTGCTGTCGGTAGGGACCCTCACCATGGCGAGGCGTTCACTCGAGCACGCCGTATCGATTGACGAGAATCTTAAGCCGGCATGGCAGGCGCTTTGTGATATCAGGACCACGGAGGGAGATCATCTCGGTGCGGCAGATGCCTATCGTCGATCTTTTGGATCCGCTCAACCGCCGCCAGCGTTGCAAAAGGCGTTTGAGTATTACTCCAAGGGGCGCCTTGGGCTCACGGAAGCCATTTGTCGTGAATATCTCAAGCAGCGGCCTATGGATGTCGATGCCATGCGTTTGCTGGCGCAGGTTGGTATCGATCTTGGCGCTACACAGGAGGCGATCCTGTTGCTTGAGCGCTGCCTGGAACTGGCGCCTGATTTTCATTTCGCTCGAAGTAACTACATCACAGCCCTTGGAAGACAACAGCGGTTCGATGAAGCTATCAGCGAGATGGATCGCCTCGAAGGGTCGGACCCGGCTAATTTTACCTACATGTCACAATCGGCAGCCTTGTTGTCCATGGCTGCCAGATACGATGAAGCTCATCGCAAATTTCGAGACGTGATTGAACGCGCACCGGATAATGCGCGGGCTCTCACTAACTTCGGGCACTCATTACGTTTTGGTGGCAAGGGGGGAGAGGCGCAGGAAAGGTACTTGCAGGCTATCACGGTTGATCCGGAAGTAGGCGAGGCTTGG
>CAXPUI010000151.1:0-3019 GCA_964220205.1 Candidatus Allofontibacter communis
CAGGATATCGATGGCATCGCGGCAGAATTTCTCTATCCGGGTTACTTTCCCATGTTCAACCTGCGCAACGTAGAGTTACTTGTCGCGTTGCAGAAAAACTACAACGACTGGCTCCATGATCACTGCGCTGACTCCGCCGGGAGATTGTTCGGCCTCGCAGTTCTGCCCATGCAGGACCCGGATGCCGCGATGGAAGAACTGGATCGGATATTGGCAATGGGCTTTCGGGGTGCCTGCATACCGAGCACGGCCCCCGCGGATCACCCTTATTACGATTCAATATTCGACCCGCTATGGGCCAAGGCAGCTGAGGCTGAACTACCTTTATCAATGCATGTCGGCTGTTTTTCCTATGTACCCAAAGAGAAACGAGATGGTCGTCGCCGTGACCCCATTGCCCAATATGCAGGTTCCGCAGCCATGATCCAGGACACGCTGATTGAATTCATCTGCCGCGGCGTCTGTGAAAGGCACCCTACACTGCAGCTGGTCGTCGCGGAATACAATGCGGGCTGGATCGCCCACTGGCTGGATCGCGTGGATCAGGGCTGGCAGAGAGAAGTAGGCCGGAAAGCCAACGGTCCAGCGCATCTTCCCGTTCACGAAATCTGGCGGCGCCAGTTCTACGCAACCATCGAAGACGATCAGCCTGCCCTGATGACCCGAAGCATCCTCGGCGAAGATCGGCTGATGTGGGGGTCGGACTATCCCCACACGGATTCAACCTGGCCATGTTCCGAGGCCGTGTTGACCGAGATGTTCGCTGACTACCCCATGGACACCCGTGAGAAAATCACCCGGGGAAATGTCCAACGTCTCTACAAGCTGGATTGAAGCAATGAGTACAGCCGCCCACCGACAGACTGGCTACGTTGCCGCTCCTCGCTTCTCCTCAGCCGACGTTCTCAAGGCTCCGGAGCCTACCGACGACCTGGAACAGGCTAAACGAGACTTGACGGAATCAGGCATGTGCCTGGTCAACGATGTCCTCTCACGGCAGCAGATTGACCATCTGAAGGAAAAACTCTCAGGTCAGGCTGTGGCTGAAAGGGCACTCGGCGAGCTTGCACCGGCCGGGGCCCATGACAGCAAACAGATAGTCGCCAACATGGTCAATAAAGGGTGGGATTTCCTCTCCCTGGTTGAACACCCCATCACTGATGAACTGGCCGTCTATATGCTGGGCAGGCAGTTTCTCCTCTCGAGCCTGACGGGCCATCTGTTTAACAGCCCGACGAGCCAACCACAGCAGCTGCACCGGGACCAGGGTCAGGTACCGGCAACCGTCGACTTCCCTGCGGCCTGTAACGTTTTCTGGCTCCTGGACGATTACACCGCCGAGGATGGCAGTACCCTGGTGATTCCAGGCTCGCACCGCTGGCCCGCCGAGGCCCAGATCAATCCGCCCGACCCGGATCAGGCAATACCACTGACCGCCAAAGCAGGAACTGTATTCGCCTGGGACGGCAGGCTCTGGCACGGCACAGGCGTGAGCCAGACCGGCAGACCCCGGCGAGCGATCGCCATTTACTGCTGCCTGCCCTGGATGCGCCAGCAGGAGAATTGGGGAGTCACCTGTCTACAGGAAGTTCTGGACGCCGCCAGCGACAAGTTGAAAGCCAGACTCGGATTACGCACCTACGGGACCCTGGGTGGCATGAGTGGCACCGGCAGCAAAGCCTCTCTGCGCTCTCTGGGCAACAATGACGTCGTCATTCCAGACTACATTATCGGAGAGGATGCTGAACTATTCCCGACTCGGCGGGTGACCCGCGAAGAGAAACCTTAAGCATGCTCTGCCAAGAGATCCGTTCCCGGGGCTTACGCCAATGATTTCCCGCAGGCAGCTTATACTGGGCACCAGCAGCCTGGCAGCCCTCACACTGGTCAATCGCCCCGTTTACCCAAGTCCCGATCACGGCCCAGCTGACCTGATCATGACCTCAGGTGAGATACATACCGTGGACGCGACCAATAGTCGAGTAGCAGCCATGGCCGTGCGCCAGGGCCGTATCCTCGCTACCGGCACAGTGTCCGACATCGATGCTCACCGGGGACCCGGCACCCGAGTGATCAGTCTCGATGGCCGCACCGTTCTGCCTGGTATCAACGACTCACATCTTCATCTGCAGGGCTGGGCCATGAGCAGACCCCCTTATGCCCTTGACCTGACCTACCCCCGGGTAAACTCCATCCAGGATGTTGTCGACGCCGTGGCCACTGCAGTCGCCAACCGGCAGGCGTCTGACTGGATCATCGGGAGGGGCTGGGACCAGGCTTATTTTCAGGAGTCAAGAGCACCGAGCCACGCCGACCTTGATGCCGTCTCCCCCAGGAATCCGGTCGTGCTCACGGAATTCTCCGGGCACGCGGTCTGGGTGAACTCGGTGGCACTGAAAATCGCGGGTATCAACCGCGACAGTATAGCTGAAGCCGGTGGGGTGATCGTCAGGGATGACGCGGGAGAACCAACCGGGTTACTTTTTGAGGGCCCCGCATTCCGTCTTCGTCACCTGGTACCCGCACCAGATGCCCTCACTAAGCAAAACGCCGTGATTGATGCCATGACTGCACTATCGGCTCGCGGTATCACCAGCGCAACAGACCCTGGCCTGTCCCCTGACGACCTTGCTATCTACGGTGATATCGCCAGCCAGTCGGACACAACCAGACTGCGCATGACTGGCATGCTGCAAGCTGGTGTGTCCACCGATACCCTGGGCAATGCCCTCAATGGATGGAAGAACCTACAGAGCCCTGCTCCCGATTGGCTGAGACTGAGCGCTGTCAACATCATGGGTGAGGGCATTCCGACTAGCAACAAAACAGCCTGGCTGAATGAGCCCTACGCCAGCGGCGGTAACGGCAGCCTGCTGGTGGCAGGTAACTCCCATCAGGACAGGATCACACAACTTCGGGCCATGGTCGCGATGATCCATGCGGCCGGCCTGCAGGCCGGAATCCATGTGACCGGCAGCCGCAGCATCGATGAAGCCGTTGCTGCCTGCGCTGCGGCACA
>CAXPUI010000152.1:0-3463 GCA_964220205.1 Candidatus Allofontibacter communis
TTGCCAGATCTTCAACAATGTCATCAGCCAATAAGGCTTCGATCGCGCTTCGCCATTCCTTGAGGTCTCCATACAGCTTTGCATTTAGACCGTCCAGGGTATTGGCAATTGACATCAGCTCCATCGCCTCCGATCTGCAGGGGTGTGATGGGTAACCAGCTAAACCGAGTTCTACACCCTGTTCTCTTATCATGCCACCGGCAGGTGCTGTCATTGGTACGGTATTTGAATCCTGATGATTGGTGTACGATAGCCTTCGTCTGACCGGTAAGCAATGAAGATGACAGCAGACCCACGTCCGGGCCAAAAAAACTCTGATCTCTGCCAGTCATGCGGGCTGTGCTGCAACGGTGCAATTTGGGATACGACAGATGTATCGTTGAAACACGATGAGCAATTCGCGACGATCTTCGTCAAGGAAATTGAAAGCAGGGGAGAGGGGAAGCTGGCTAAAGTCACGCAACCCTGCGTTGCCTTCAAGGGACATTGCACTCAATACGAGATCCGACCGCATGACTGTCGAAGTTATCAATGCAAACTGTTGAAGCAACTTTCATCAGGCACTATCGATTTTCAGAACGCGCAGAAGACCGTGAACACTGCAACACGCCTGCTTGACAGCTCAGCGGAACAATACAACGCGCTATACAGCGACAACCTGACTCGCGACGAAATTGCACCAGTATTGCGAGAACTCAGCAAGAAGGCTCACACTAATCATCACGATAAGAAGTTCTGGCAGACATTTCCTCACTACGTGAAATTTCTCGCTGTCTGTGAACAGTTTTTCGAGGACTGACAGGCTGGCAACGGATGTCCGCCGAAGCTAACCCGGTCATAGGAAAACTGTTTTCTCGCGTTTGTTATCGGCCCGATGCTCTAAACCCCAGGAAAATCACTAATGAAATTCGTGTCAGATCAGACTAGAATCGTCTCGAGTCTACATCACAACGGGGCGTTTCTTAATTAAGCATGTCAGAAAGACCAGAAACATCAGCCTTAACAAGCAAGCCAACTGATATAGATCAGGCCCACCGTACATCACGCCTGCCTTATGCCAGGCCGGAACTCGTTCACTTTGGGCTGATTCGTGATCTGACCACGTCCGGCAGCGATCAAAAAGACTCGGAAGGCGATAAAGGGAGCAGCGAGAAAGACTGCGATGACGATTACAATTATCCTGCGATCAACGGCAATTGCTGACCTAGAATCACAACTCACTCAACGGTTCGGCATCCCACCAGTACCCATTGCATCGTCAGCTGAACGGTAACTTTCTGACATGAGTGGCATTGCCGGAGTCATCTGCCTGGCTGACGACACAACGGTACCCGAGCGACTCACCCAGCAATTAACAACTGCTTTACGGCCAAGAGGCCCGGACAGGACCCTGTATTGGACTGCCAGCGGGATAGGTCTCGGGCATTGCCTGCTTAACACCACCGGCAAGAGCAGTGCTCAAGACCAGCTACAGGTAACAAGGGACCATGACCTGGTCATCGTCTTCGACGGTCGGCTCGATAACCGGGAGGAACTCCTCCTTTCACTGGATCCGTTTCCGGCAACCTCATCCGATCAGAGCGACGCCGAGATTATCCTTAACGCTTACCGCGCATGGTCTGAAACCTGCGCACAACGTCTGCTCGGAGACTTCGCCTTCGCCATCTGGGATGTTAAACGAGCAACTCTTTACTGCGCCAGGGATCAATTAGGGGCAAGGCAATTCTACTATGTATCAACTGATCATTATTTCGCCTTCGCCTCCGACGACGAAGCGCTGCTCTGCATTCCGGGTGTCACAGCGGCACCCTATGAACCGTTAATCGGCAATTTCCTGGATCGAGGCGCGTTTGAACGCGATCCAGGACAACCCTGGCTCCGCGATGTGCGGTCACTCAGTCCTGGACACTTCCTGGACGTCTCTCCCGAAGGTCCCGGCGAGACAAAGGCTTACTGGCAACATGAACTTGGCAACGAAGCACACTATGCGAATGATAGGGAGTGCCAGGAGGCTTTCACTGAAGTTTTTCAACAGGCTGTACAGAGCCGGTTACGGGATGCTGGTTCATCTGCAGCAATAGTCAGCGGCGGCATGGACTCTGCTGCCTTAACCGCCATGCTCCAGCGCTCGTCAGATGACCTGCCCGGCAACAAATTTCACGCCTACTCCTGGCTCACCGATAATCCTGAGGACAGTCTCGAAAGCCGGTGCATTCAATCCATGACCCGGCCAGACAACATACAGGTTCATACTGCCCGTTTACCCTCATTGTCTGGCGTTATAGAGCAGGCAGATTTGCACGCAGTCGCCTGGTCCAGGCCACATCCCGTGGACAACTCGATCCTGCTGGTTGGCAGTTTGTGTCATGCCGCCCGGTGCAATGGACACCCCGTTCTGCTCCATGGTGTCAGTGGCGATGTCGTCAACGGCTACGAGCCCCGCTATATCGCGCCATTGCTCCGAACAGGCCAGTGGCAGCGAGCCTGGCAGGAGAGTAACGCGGCATCACAGAATCACACGTATCTAAAACGATACTCACCCCGGCAGTTGCTTTGGATGAACATGCTGACTGCTTTCGCTCCAGCGGGAGGCAAGAAGGCCCGGCGCTGGATTCGTGCTCATACGAGCAGGCCTTCCCCTGTGAACGATCTTCTGCGTCCGGAATTTACCGACAGGCTCAGTCAAGTATCGCCTGCACAAACCAAAGTCCAAGCCAGTTCCATGGACATAGCCCTGCAGCAGCGAG
This sequence comes from Candidatus Allofontibacter communis, assembly GCA_964220205.1. GTDB lineage: Bacteria > Pseudomonadota > Gammaproteobacteria > Pseudomonadales > Azotimanducaceae > UBA9659. Next base: position 2,748 of record CAXPUI010000152.1, read on the forward strand.
CAAACTACGCAGCCAGCCTATTCGGACCCTCCGGTGTACTTCTGGGGTTATCCGCTTATCACGGTACAGCCGCCAGATTAGGTGTGGACATGCGCGATCCCTGGGCCGATAAACGTGTGCTTGAATTTTACCTACACCTGCCCTTGGATCAGAAAGTTAGATTTGGCTGGACGAAATACCTGGCACGATCTACGTTCGAACAGGATGTCGGCAGCAATATTGTCTGGCGCAATGACAAAGAGCACTTCGGGTGGCGATGTGTCGACCGGTTGATGGATGACTCCGACGCATTTGTTGACTATACCCTGAACGATGAATTGCATTTTCTGGATGACTACGTGGACACCACTAGAATTCTTCATCGCTATGCCAGATACAGAGAGGACAAGCAGCACAGAGAACATGAGGAGAAAAAATTTTTCTACGATATCGTGACCCTCACCCACTGGCTGAAAAGGGTTTCAGGTCCTTAGTCCCGCTTCCCCCACTGTCATCAAACTCCTTCAATGGCTGTGAGAGTGGAGACCTCCTGTCATGGAAGGATTCGCAGACACTTCGCGACTAACAAGTTATATTGATCAGTCGAACAGAGAGTTAGCTGTGTACAATATTTTCGATATTGGCCTTGAGAGCGATCTGAGGTTACCCGAATTGCCGACGATCAGCAGTGCTGCCAGCGTGTTTCGTCTGCTCCACGGCAGCGAAGAGGATATCGC
>CAXPUI010000153.1:0-8127 GCA_964220205.1 Candidatus Allofontibacter communis
TAATCGTGGAACTTATCAAACGCGGGGACGCACCAGATTGAGAAACGTCCCGATAAAAGTATATTTATCCATTTAATTCAATAAGTTATAGATATTTCAAAAAACTGGCACGAAACGTGAGTTAGACTGGTCACTAGGTCAACACCGTCGCATGGAGAGAAAACGGACATGATCAAGAATGCAGTCACCCAGTACCGACCACTATCAAACCGATTCTCAGTGGCTCTGCTTACTCTGTTCGTTGTTTCGATTGCCGTGTTCGCGGGCGCGCCAGTCGAGTCGCCCGCCGATATAAGTATAGAGAGCGAGGACTGTTCAGACCACAAAGAAGCTCGACCATGGTTTTTTGTTAGCTATTAGCGAACCCAGCATTACACGCAGAACCACAAACAACACGCCATGAAACACACTCGATGAACAAGGAGCATAGGATGATATTCGAAGGCAGGGAACTTTATCTCGTACCCAGCGAGAAAAAGCTGGGCGGTGTCTGCGCTGGCGTCGCCAGCTACCTGGACATACCCAACATCTGGGTTCGCGTCGCTGCCGTTATAGCCCTCTTGATACATCCGGCCGCAGCGTTCCTGGCTTATGGTCTGGCTTACATGATTCTGGACGAGGAGCCCGAAATTATCCGCCACTATGATGAGGAGATTTCTGACCAGTCCAGTTTGTGACGGGACTTGAAGCCCGCCTTGTCACTGAACTGGGCAGTAGCCCCTCTGATCTTGATGCGCTCGGTTAAGTATCCCCGAGCATATCGCTAGGTAGGTTTTATCAACGCTGATTCAACGTACCTAGTCAACCTCCATCATGGTAACCCAGCGGCCCTTTGAAATACCGCCTCCAAACATTGAACACTTACCGGTTTTTGTCTTCGACAGCTAAACGCAGCGCCTGCAATTCGGCGTAGATATCTTTCATCTGGACATTATCCGGATCTTCCGCCAGGAGTTTCTGGTGCTCTTCTTCAAGGACGTTAACAACGATACCGATCACCATATTGAGGAAGGCGAATGCCGTGAGGAATATGAACGAAATGTAGAATATCCAGGAATAACTGTAGACCGCCATGGTTTCGTACATGACATCTGTCCAGTCTTCAAAGGTCATGACCCTGAAGAGAGTGAGCATGGCAATACTGACATTACCCCAGAGTTCAGGATTGACATTAGCGAAGAACAGGCTGCCGACAGCCCCATACATATAGAAAATAATAAAGAGCATGGCCATGACATACCCCAGCCGAGGCAGGGCGATCAGCAAGGAATTCATGAGAACCCGTAATTCAGGCACGATACTGATCATCCTGAGGACCCGAAAAACCCTGACAAGCCGAGCCACCAGAGCGATGTCCGAGTTATCGATGGGAATGAGGCTGACCATAACAATCAGTGTGTCAAACACATTCCAGCCATTCTTGAAGAAGTGCCGCTTGGGATGCGTAGCCATAAACCTGATGCTGATTTCGAACAGAAATATGATCGTGATCGCGACATCGGCGATCTCGAGAAAACTCATGACCATTGGCGAAATGTCATAGGTCTTGGCTCCGACCGCCAGCGCGGAGGCCATGATCACTAACATGATGAAAACTTCGAACGCCTTGTTGGCCAGCAGCGATTCAAACTTGGATTGCCAGCTCATGATATACCCTGCTTATGAAAAAGCAGGATTATACGGACTGATCACCTTTCAGGAAGTGCACCATCCATTGAGCGACCTGCACACTCTGAAGGTCATACTCAAGCGATGCAATGCCTGTCCGGTAGACATCTTCACCGATCATATCGCGACGCATGTTCATCAGGTCTTCCGAGTAACCGGGAAGGAACTCCGGGTGACCCTGAAGCGCGAAAACATGATCTGCAATCGTGAACATAGCATTCGGACAAAACTCGCTGCTTGCCAGCAGCGTCGCACCCTCAGGCAGCGCCGTGACCTGGTCCTTATGGGAAACCAGGACGCGATACTGCCGCATGGCAGGAGCCATACACCAATGCTCGTCAACGATGTCGTAGAGGTGCGCCCCGACGCCCCAACCTGAAGTCGCAGCTTCCGTTCTACCACCAAGTTCATCGGCGATTAACTGATGTCCAAAACAGATACCAACCATTGGGACCTTCGCGGCATAAAGGTCAACCACAAAGCGGCGCAGCCTGGTGATCCATTCGTCAGGATCGTAAACGCTCTGGCGACTACCGGTGATCACATAGCCATCGCAGCTATCCAGTTCCTCTGGATAGTCCCCTGCCACCACGTTGAAAGTGTCACAGACAATGTCTACATCAATTTCCCGCGCTGCCCGAGTAAGGATAGCGTCAATCATCTCCGGGTAATCGCCGTGCCTCGGCTGAAACTGCTCCATGACGGAGTCAGCCTGCAGGATCCCTATCTTCATCAAATGATCTCGAAATAGCGTTTCAGCTGCCAGTCGTTAACCGAACGCTCGTATTCCCTGACTTCCCAATCACGTGAAGCGCCAAAATGCTCGACGAAGGTATCACCAAGGTATTCACGGGCAACGCCTGATTGCATGAAGGCTCGATTGGCATCTCTCAAATTGCTGCTGAGCTGCAATGCTTCCGGCAGCTCATCCTGAAGCTCATAGGCATTACCAGTGACCGCGTCAGCCGGCTCAATCTTGTTCTTGATACCATCGAGGCCTGCTGCAATATTGGCTGCGGCTGTCAGGTAAGGATTGGCATCGGCCGAACCGACCCGGAACTCTACCCGTTGGGACTTATTATTACCTTTGATAACACGCAGCGCTGATGTTCTGTTCTCCACTCCCCAGGTTGCCGCCGTGGGCGCCCAGGCTCCTTTCACGAGCCTTGTATAACTGTTGACCGTCGGTGAGGTCATCGCCAGAAATGACTTCATATGCTTCTGCAAACCGCCCACATAATAGCGCATGGTATCGCTCATGTTGTGCGGGTCACTTTCATCATAGAAAACGTTTTGCCCGGTGTTGACGGCATTGAGCGACTGATGCAGATGCCCGCTCTGGCCAGGATAGTCCATGGACCACTTGGCCATGAACGTGGCGATCATATCCCGTCGCTGAAAAAACCCCTTGGCAAAAGTCTTGAACAGAGCAGCTTTATCCGCAGCTGCCAGCACGTCATCAACGGCAATCGCGGCTTCCCATACGCCTGGCCCGGTTTCACAGTGTAATCCCTCAAGTTCGAAACCATGGTCATTGCAATAGTCCATAAACTCATTGAAGAGATCCGATTCTGCGAGAGTACGGAGAACCGAGTAACCAAAATTACCCGGTGTCAGAGGCAACAGTCCCTGATAATTTTTGTCCCGAACACTTTGGGGGGTTTCTCGGAATATGAAGAATTCATATTCGAACGCCATTTTCGGTGCGTAGCCCATGTCGTCCGCGAGGTTCAGCACGTGCTTAAGCCGGCTCCTCGGACAAATAGGATGACCAGCCTCATCGCCAATAAATTCTACCAGGAAGAACGGCAGATCATTTTCATCACGCAGGCGACGTTCAGTCGTCAGATCAATACGATAGAGCGCATCTGGGAACGCAGTATGCCATCCGGTGAACGATGCATTGTCATAAAGCTGGTCGTCAACGTCCCAGCCAAGCACACAGTCGCAGAATCCGGACGAGCCGGCAGCGATGCTTTTAAATTTATTCAGTGAGATATACTTCCCTCTCAGCACACCGTCGACATCAACGAAGGCAAGCTTGACCCTGTTGATGCCACTCTGCTCATAGGTAGCAATCAGATTATCTGCTTCCACCATGTCTTCTCCTCGCTAGCGTGAGACCGGCACTCGAATGTTCTCCACCAGTTGCTGAACTTCAACTGGCGGTGGCGGGGTAAATCGACAGACAACCAATGAGACTGCGAAGTTGAGCAGCATACCGAGCGTGCCAATACCTTCAGGCGAAACTCCAAACCACCAGTGATCCGGGTTGTTGTCTGCCGGCGCAATAAACTTGAAATAAACAATGTAACTGAAGGTAAAAACCAACCCGGTAATCATGCCGGCTATCGCCGCTTCCTTGTTCATGCGCTTATAGAAAATCCCCAGCAGGATAACCGGGAAGAAGCTGGCTGCCGCCAACCCGAAGGCAAAGGCAACGACCTGGGCGACAAAACCCGGTGGATAGATACCAAACAGACCCGCGATACCCACTGCTACAGCCGCTGCGATGCGCGCATAGAGCAGCTCTTCTTTTTCCGTGGTCTGGGGCCGGAAGGTCTTCTTCATCAGATCATGCGACACTGCCGTGGATATGACCAGCAGCAATCCGGCAGCCGTCGACAGCGCCGCAGCCAGGCCACCTGCCGCCACAAGCGCGATAACCCAATTGGGTAGCTGGGCGATTTCCGGATGGGCGAGAACGATAATGTCCCTGTCGATATAGAGTTCGTTTTCGTTTTCCGTGGCATCATTGGCCAGCAAACGCTGACCCGATTCTCCTCGACTTCCGGTGAACTCAGGTTTCGCAGGGCTCATCGCAGCGCCGCCACGATACTGGATCTTGCCATCCGCATTCTTGTCCTGCCAGGCGATCAGGCCCGAATCTTCCCACTTGGCAAACCAGCCGGGCGCGTCTTCATAGACCATGCCGTCGACGTTGTTAATGATATTGATTCGCGCAAATGCGGCGACCGCAGGTGCTGTTGTGTAAAGCAACGCGATAAAAATCAACGCGTAACCAGCAGAAATTCTTGCATCCCGAACCTTCGGGACGGTAAAGAATCGAACGATCACATGAGGCAAACCAGCCGTACCAGCCATTAATGCGGCGGTAATGAAGAACATATCGACGGTCGACTTAGCTCCCGAGGTAAAAGCCGCCATCCCCAGTTCAGTCGTCAGTCCATCCAACTTATCCAGCAGATAAGTCCCACTGCCATCCGCCATCGTGGAACCCAGCCCCAGCATGGGCAGTGGATTACCCGTCAAGATAAGGGAGATATAGATCGCGGGAACCAGGTAAGCAAATATGAGCACACAATACTGGGCAACCTGCGTATAGGTTATACCCTTCATGCCACCCAGAACGGCATAAAAGAAAACAATCCCCATGCCAATCACGACACCAACATTGATATCAACTTCCAAGAAGCGGCTGAAGACAATACCGACACCCCGCATCTGGCCAGCAACATAGGTAAACGATATGAATATGACACAGATTACTGCCACAAGCCGCGCCGTACTGGAGTAATAACGGTCACCGACAAAGTCCGGCACAGTGAACTTTGAAAACTTTCGCAGGTAGGGAGCCAGCAACAGCGCGAGGAGGACATAGCCACCTGTCCACCCCATCAGGTAACGGGCACCATCTGCACCTTCAAAGGCGATGATGCCGGCCATGCTGAGAAAGGATGCTGCTGACATCCAATCTGCCGCTGTGGCTGCGCCATTCGCTACCGGATTGACATGACTGCCCGCCACGTAAAATTCATTGGTAGACGCTGATCGACTCCAGATGGCTATACCAATATAAAGCGCGAAAGATGCGCCAACAAACAAGTAAGTCAGTACTTGAGCAGACATGATTAATCTTCCTCCTCCACGCCAAACCTTTTATCCAGGACGTTCATGCGCCAGGTGTAGACGAAAATGAGTACCACGAAGAAGTAGATTGAGCCCTGCTGTGAAAACCAGAAACCGAGTTTGTAACCAAATAACCTGAACTGGTTGAGAAAGTCGACGAAAATAATCCCTGCAAGGAAAGATACTGCGAACCAAATGGCCAGCAATACCAGCATAAGGTTTATATTTGCTCGCCAATAGGCACCACTCTCATTTTCTGACATGGGGATTCCTTAAAAACCTGTGGATAAGTCTGGGAGTAACTAGTAAAGACACCAGAGGGTCACTTTCACCAGGGATGTAAACAACACTTCCTCAGACCGATATAGACCGCTATATTTTTGTTTTTTATCAATGACTTAGAGAATATGTAGAACTCAAAACTGGCATCAGTTTCTCGAAAGGCCGGCTTGATGTCAATCGGGTCAGGTTGTGAATAAAATGCTAGCTATCGCTGGACTGACTCGAGCGACGAATGTCCGGAGATGGCCTTTCTACAAGGTTCTGGGGTAATGACTTACTTACTTTAGCCCCAAGTTTCTTCATATCCTCAGCGCGTTTAACTAGGTTACCCCGGCCATCCACCAGCTTATTCCACGCATCATCCCAGGCTCCACGAGTCGAGTCGAGACGTTGTCCGATGAGCTCCAGGTCCGCAACAAAATTGACAAACTTGTCATAAAGCTTGCCAGCCCGGTCAGCAATCTCATCCGCATTACGGTTCTGCTGCTCAATGCGCCACATATTCTGGATCGTCCGCAACGTCGCCAGCAGCGTAGATGGTGTCACGATAGCGATCTGCCGTGACAAGGCGTCGGTATAGAGCGCCGGATCCTCCTGGGTGGCCAGGGAGAACGCTGACTCAATAGGAACGAACATCAGCACGTAGTCGAGGGTGCGGATACCTTCCAGAGCCTGGTAGTCTTTTTCCGATAATTGCTTGATGTGCGTTCTGATCGACCGGATATGATCATCCAGTGCTGTTCGACTTTCAGCTTCATCCTGGGTAGAGCAATACTTTTCGTAAGCGGAAAGCGATACCTTGGAATCAATAACCACATCCTTGCCTTCCGGGAGCCGGACAATCGCATCCGGTTGCAACCTCGCACCTTCAGCAGACTTCAACGACACCTGAACGTCATACTCTCGCCCTTTACCCAGACCGGAACTCTCGAGGACACGTTCAAGAACCATCTCACCCCAGATGCCCTGTTTTTTTGATTCGCCCTTCAGCGCATTCGTGAGATTAACCGCATCCTGGGCAATCCTGGCATTCAGTTCCTGCAGATTCCTGACTTCCTTCTGGAGCGAGAAACGCTCCTTGGCTTCGCTGTTATAAGTATCCTCAACACGTTTTTCAAAGGCTTTGATGCGTTCATGCAAAGGATCAAGAACGCCTGACAGTTGTTCTTTGCTCTGGGTTTTGAATTCCTTCTGCTTTGATTCAAAGATTTCATTCGCCAGGTTCTTGAACCCGTCCTGCAGAGACTCCCTGGCTTCATTGAGCAGCCTCAGTTTTTCTTCTGCCTGCTGGCGTTGCTCTTTCATGCTCGTTTGCAGCCGGGTATTGTCATCCCGAGCGTCTGACAGGGCGGCCTGCTCGTCGGCCAACAGTGACTGAAGACGACGGTTTTCGGATTCCAGTTCGTCCACTTTCTGTTGTCGAGCCGCTAACCGTTCCATCGTAGAGGCATTGTCTATCTGCATACGGGTCAACTGTTCGGCAACAGCCTTACGTTTGCGTTGCAGGAAAAAACTCACCGCAAGACCAGTTCCCGTACCCACAAACAGGGCGACCACCGTTGCAGTCAGAGCAATCGCAGGAATAAGTTCCAAGCGGGTCTCCAGGATTCAAGAACTGACCCTGGATGTTAACAGATACTGTAAATTTGTACAGATTCGGTGCTGTCTTAGTGCAATAATTAGTGCAATAAACTGAACATCTTGCGGCGATAAGCCGTCGCGATCTCGTTACCCTTGCCAAGCATATTGAATATTTTGATCATGGTCTTACGGGCCAGTTCATCCTCCCATTCACGATCAGCGTTCATCAGTTCCAGCAGTACGTCCAATCCCTCTTCAGTCCTATCCTCAACCGCAAGACGAATGGCCAATTCAAATCGGGCGCGGAGATTGCCCGGTTCACTCGCCACCCTGGTCTCCAGTTCTTCCAAGCGACCCAGTTCACCCGCAAGATCCAGAAATTCAAGGCGACTCAGCGGCTTTTCAATACCGGCTGTATCCTGCGGTATGGCCCCCAATATCTCACGGGCATCGCTGGTCTCACCCTCCAGGATAAGAAGATCGCACAATTCGACATGCAACCCGAAGTTATTAGGTTCCTCAGCAATCACCTCTCGCAGCATCTGGATCGCCTGCTGGCGTTCGCCCTGCGACACCAGGAAATCGATCTGCTCTCGGACCCTCTCCATCGGACTCATCGTGATCTGGTCCAGGGCTCCCCGAAGCTGCTGCTCGTCAGCAGGCCCTTCTATATCACCGGCCATCTGACCCTGAAATATGATCTTGACCGTCGGCAGGGCCCTGATG
>CAXPUI010000154.1:0-9935 GCA_964220205.1 Candidatus Allofontibacter communis
GTGACTGGAGTTCAGACGTGTGCTCTTCGATCTCTCTCGATTCCTGCCGCAGTCGGCTACTTCGGGTATCGATTTGGCGTTGGTGAAGCCGATCTGAATGGTGAAATGGTTGCCCGATGGCGCGAAGTGCTCGGAGATCAGCAGAAAGCGGTTGCTGATATTAAATGGGAAGCGGAACACAATCTCGAAGCGTCAGCACTGCGTATCGCTGGACTTCAGGCCAGAATTGTAAGGCTGGATGCACTTGGTGAACGCCTGACCAGGTTAGGTCGACTTGAGCAGGGAGAATTCGATTTCTCTCAGTCGCCAGCGATGGGAGGTCCTGAAGACATGAGCCAAAGCGTTGGCTTCCAGCCTCCTGGCTACATGGACATGCTCGACAGCCTGGCCCGAGATATCGAAGATCGTGAGCAACAACTTGATATTCTCGAAACCTTATTGATTGACCAGAAGATGCAGCGGGATGTCTTTGTTGCCGGGCGACCTGTCAAGAAAGGCTGGATGTCATCTCGTTTTGGCCGTCGAATAGACCCGATAACCGGTAAACAGGCGATGCACTACGGTGTTGATTTCGCCGGTGAATTAGGGGCAGATGTTGTTTCGGTAGCCGCTGGAGTGGTCGTTCACGCCGGAGAAAGAAGTGGCTATGGCAAGATGGTCGAGATCAATCATGGCGGAGGCTATGCCACCCGATATGGCCACCATAAGGAATTGACCGTTAAGGCAGGCGATATCGTTCGCAAGGGAGAAGTCGTCGGTCTGATGGGCAGCAGTTGCAGGTCCACCGGTCCTCATGTCCATTTCGAAGTATTCAAAAACGGCCGGGTGGTTGACCCATCCAGCTATATTCACCGCGCCAGACGCTGATACCCAGTCCTTTGATCGCCACCCCGGCGATAAATTTCCATCGCTCCCTCCATCTAAATTGAGACAAACAGATAATGGTATTGCAGGCACTTAGCAAAATTTTTGGCAGTAAAAATGACCGGGAACTCAAACGTATGGGCAGGGTTGTCCAGCAGATTGCTGAGTTAGAGCCAAATTATCAGGAATTGAGTGATGCCGAGCTGGCAGAGCAGAGAAACAGATTCAAAGAGAGACTGGACGCCGGTGAAACGCTCGATGATCTTTTGCCGGAGGTTTTCGCAGCCGTCCGGGAGGCAGGCCAGCGTGCTCTTGGACTAAGAATTTTTGATGTTCAGATGATTGGTGGCATTACCCTGCACGAGGGCCGGATAGCTGAAATGCGGACCGGTGAAGGAAAGACCCTGGTGGCGACACTGCCGCTTTATCTGAATGCGCTGTCAGGTGAAGGTGTGCATTTGGTCACGGTCAACGACTATCTGGCGAAGTGGGGGGCAGAATGGATGGGGCCTGTTTATCAGGCTCTTGGTATGACCGTCGGCGTGGTTTACGCCGGGCAGAGCCCGGAAGAGAAGCATGCCGCCTACCAGGCAGATATCACGTACGGGACTAACAACGAATTCGGCTTCGATTACCTGCGCGATAATATGGCCTTTTCGCTGGAAGAGCGCGTTCAGAGGCCTCTGAATTTTGCCATTGTCGATGAGGTCGATTCGATACTGATTGATGAGGCCAGGACACCACTGATTATTTCCGGTGGTGTTGAAAATACGGCAGATGTTTATCGTGCTATTAACCAGATTATCCCGTCTCTCGAGCAGCAGATTAAGACGCCTGAGGATATTGCTAATGAAATTGACCCGCCGGGCGACTACTTCGTGGATGAGAAGCTCCGGGATGTTGAGCTGACGGAAGACGGGCACCAGAAAGTCGAAAACCTTCTGGTTAGAAAGGGATTACTGGCGGAAGGGGATAGCCTCTACGGCACCGCTAACCTCAGCCTGCTGCACCATGTGAGCGCCGCTCTCAAAGCACATTCACTCTATAACCGTGACGTGGAATACATCGTTCAGAACGGGGAAATCGTTATTGTCGATGAGCACACCGGTCGAACCATGCCAGGCAGACGCTGGTCGGGTGGCATTCATCAGGCCATTGAAGCCAAGGAAAGTGTCAACATTACCAATGAGAGCCAGACGCTTGCTTCGACCACTTTTCAGAATTATTTCCGGATCTACAACAAGCTTGCGGGCATGACGGGAACAGCCGATACCGAAGCGTTTGAATTCCGTCAGATCTATGGACTTGATGTGGTTGTCATCCCGACCAATCTGCCCATGGTTCGCGCTGATATGAATGATCTGATCTATCTCACTGTAGAAGAGAAGTTCGACGCGATTGTTGACGAGATTACCCATTGTCTTGAGAAGGAAGCGCCAGTGCTGGTCGGTACGGCGTCGATTGAAACATCAGAGTTGCTGTCCCGATTGCTTAACAAGAAAAAGATCAAGCACAGTGTCCTGAATGCCAAGTTTCACGCGCAGGAAGCAGAGATTATTGCCCAGGCAGGCAAACCCGGTACCGTAACCATCGCAACCAATATGGCTGGTCGTGGAACGGACATCATCCTGGGGGGTAACTGGGAAGCAGACATTGCGGCGTTGCAGAATCCGAGTGCGGAGAAGGTGGAGCAGATCAAGGCGCAATGGCAGCAAGACCACGATAAGGTGCTTGAGGCAGGTGGCTTGCACGTCATCGGTACTGAACGCCACGAGAGCCGGCGGATCGACAACCAGCTCCGGGGTCGTTCGGGGCGTCAGGGAGATTTGGGGTATTCCAGGTTTTATCTTTCTCTCGAGGATGACCTGATGCGAATCTTCGCCTCGGACCGTGTGCGGGGCATGATGCAGAATTTAGGTATGGAGAAGGGTGAAGCCATTGAGCATAAGATGGTTACCAATGCCATTGAAAAAGCGCAGAAGAAAGTTGAGGGTCGCAACTTCGACATTCGTAAACAACTTCTGGAATACGATGATGTGGCCAACGACCAGAGGCAGATGATCTACCGTCAGCGTAACGAGCTGATGGAATCTGATGATATCTCGGAGACGATCAATGTCCTCTGGGAGGATGTCGTCAATCAGGTGATTGACAATTTCGTACCTCCGCAGAGCCTTGAAGAGCACTGGGATATAGCAGGTCTTGAACAGTCCTGTCAGACGGAGTTCAACGTTCAGTTTCCGATTCAACAATGGTTGGATGAAGACAACACGCTTTATGAAGAATCACTTCGGGAGAAGATCGTCGAAGGTGTCAGGGCGGAGTATGCGAAGAAGGAAGAGCTGGTAGGTGACGATATTCGGTTGTTTGAGAAGCGTATCATGCTGGATATTCTCGATAGCCTCTGGAAAGAACATCTCGCGTCCATGGATTTTCTGCGTCAGGGTATTCACCTGAGGGCCTATGCCCAGAAACAACCAAAGAATGAATACAAGCGGGAGGCTTTCGAACTATTTGAAAATCTTTTGTCTGATGTTCGCTCGGAAGTTGTTCGGTTCCTGTCTCGTGTGCAGTTTCAATCACATGAGGATCCCGAGGCGCTTGAACGTCGGCGGCGTGAGCAGGAATCAAGGGCGCAACTGAATTTTGAGAAGTCAGACAGTAGCGGGCTTGATGAAGGAGCCGAGACACCGCAAGCCGCCGCCCAGACACCGTTCGTCAGGCAGGACAGAAAGGTGGGCAGGAACGAGCCCTGTCCCTGTGGTTCAGGAAAGAAATACAAAGCCTGTCATGGCAGGCTCGCCTGATGGCTGTCGGCCCATCTTCAACGGACCATTGGATGGTCCCTGGCGTTCGCCTGGCGAGCGTTGCCTGTGGTATCAAGGATCAGGACGAGTTGGATTTGGTCCTGATTGAGTTCGCTGAAGGTAGCCAGACAGCCGGGGTCTTTACGCAATCAGTGTTCGCTGCTGCACCTGTGCTGGTAGGGCGGCGGCATCTGGCAGAAGCCAGCAGTCGATATTTCCTGATTAATTCCGGCAATGCGAATGCCGCTACCGGCGACGCCGGGGTTTCTGACGCGGAAGCCTGTTGCCTGGCGTTGTCACAGGCCACGGGTGCTCATCCGACGCAGGTTGTTCCGTTTTCTACCGGGGTAATCGGTGAGAGGCTCCAGGTAGGTCATATCGTGGATGCGTTGCCGAGAATCACAGCAGCGTTGACTGAGGATAACTGGCTCAAGGCGGCAGAAGGTATCATGACGACTGACACCCGGCCGAAGATCACCAGTCGCCGGTTTGAATTTAATGGCACCCGCGTCACATTGACAGGTATAGCCAAGGGAGCGGGTATGATTCAGCCCGACATGGCGACCATGCTGGCTTATGTCGCAACAGATGGCGTAGCGACACAGGATTTTCTAAAAGCCGCCCTCACACTCGCCGTGGAGCAGTCTTTCAATCGGATAACCGTTGACGGCGATACGTCGACTAATGATTCATGCATGTTGACCGCCACGGGTTCGTCAGGACTGGAGCTGAGTCACGCTGATGCCTCGCCAGTCTTCCAGGCTGAACTCAATTCCCTGATGCGGGAACTGGCACAGGGCATCGTCCGTGACGCGGAAGGAGCGACCAAATTTGTTGAGATCTGCGTTAAAGGGGGACGAAACGCCTCAGATTGTCTGAAAATTGCTTTCTCGATCGCGAACTCTCCTCTCGTGAAAACGGCATTGTTTGCTGGCGATGCCAACTGGGGACGAATCGTGATGGCGGTAGGCAAAGCCGGGGTTGATATTGATATAGGCAAAGTGGATGTTTTTGTCGGCTCTGTCCAGATGATGCAGGGGGGTGGCAAGCATCCTGGCTACACTGAAGCGGCAGGTACGGCAGCTATGGAAAGTGAAGAAATAACCATCACTGTTGACCTGAACCAGGGGCAGGCGCTGGAAAGAGTCTGGACTTCTGACCTGTCACAGGAGTATGTTGCCATAAATGCTGAATACAGAACCTGAATGCACCCAATCATTGAACAATACATTGCTTTCAGTCCAGGGTCCCAAGCCTTAGCGAAGCGTGCGGTTGAAGTGTTTCCTGGTGGTGACACCCGGGCCAGTGCGCATTATGGGCCCTATCCCCTGGCGATGGCTCATGCTGAGGGCTGTGTCCTGACTGATGTTGATGGTCACGAGATCATCGATTTCATGAACAATTTCACTTCCCTGATCCATGGTCATGCTCATCCGGACGTTGTCGAGGCGGTCCAATCCCAGGTCGCCCAGGGTAGTGCCTACGCTGCCCCCAATGAAAGCCAGATTGCGCTGGCCGAGATGGTCGTTGATAGGGTTCCTTCCATTGAGCAGCTGAGATTTACCTCTTCCGGTACTGAGGGTACCAACATGGCGCTGCGTTGTTCGCGCGCGGCAACCGGGCGCCAGAAAATCATGAAGATGGAAGGCGGCTATCACGGCAGTTACGAACAGGCCGAGGTCGCTCTGGCACCTATACCGGGCCTTCGCGGGGCTATTGAAGCGCCGGTTTCGACGGCGATGGATGGTAGCTTTTCTGACAGCGTGTTAGCGGATACCGTGATCTGTCCCTATAACGAACCGGAGATGGCCGAAGCGCTGATCAAGAAACACGCCGATGAACTGGCAGCGGTTATTGTTGAACCCGTGATGGGTTCCATGGGTATGGTTGCCGCGACGACCGAGTTTCTCCAGTCTTTAAGGGAAGCGACCCAACGATATGGGATCATCCTCATCTTTGATGAGGTGATTACGCTTCGGCTTGCACAGGGCGGAGCTCAGGAAACTCATGGCATTGTTCCTGATCTGACCTGTATGGGTAAAATTATTGGCGGTGGACTGCCTGTCGGCGGTATAGGTGGACGTCGGGATCTCATGCAATTGTTCAGTCCGGAGGCGGAAATGCCGGTTATGCATGCCAGCACCTTCTCCGGTAATGCGCTGACGATGGCGGCCGGCTTTGCGGCTATGAGTAAGTTTGACGCGGACGAGAACAAGCGGATTAATGATCTCGGTGGGCAACTGAGAGAAGGATTCAACCAGGCATTCCAGCAATCTGGAATCAAGGGTCAGGCACTGGGTTCCGGCTCGCTGAGCAATGTCCTTTTCCTGGATGGTGAAGTGACCAATGCCAGGCAGTCGTTTGATTCGATGATAGAAGCTAACAATGTCAGCCAGTTGTTACATCTGTTGATGCTGCAACGGGGTGTCGGTTCTGCCAGCCGTTTAATGTACTGCACCAGTACCGCGATGACCGAAGCCGAAGTGTCAACGGCTGTGACCGCCATGCATGAATCCCTGGCTGAACTGCGTCCTTACCTGGAAAAAGAGAATCCACAATTGCTTCGTTGAGAATCTTGCAAGGCGGGGCCCTTGGATAGTAAAGCTGGGGGCGCTATGCGAATCGGGTGGTTCAGCAGCCGGTAGCGAATCCCGTTTCGAGCTGGCAGACAGGGCTCCGTGAATCCGGCATGGCCTCATAGGACAGCCGCAGGTACTCGGTGGCCCTAGTGTCACCCGGGTGCAAGGCTGCTAACAGATAGTAGTATTGAGCGATTTCCGCAGGTGTCGCTGACTCCGGGATCTTGTCCCCATGGGCCAGCAGGAGTTCCAGCAATAGTTCTCGATGCCCTGATAACCCTCGATTAAGCATGGCTGATACCACGCCGAGAGCCCCGGGGAATGTGCGCTGGACCGAGAGCAGAGTAGCTACTTCGTCCGGTGTTGCGGAGCCTGATTGCATGCGGCCGACCAGGTACTGACCAACGCCAATCAATGTTTGATGAACGAAACCCCGATTAAAGCGATTCTTGTATTCGTTGCTTTGATAGCGTCGAGTTATATCGTTGATAAAAGGTAGCAGCACGGGCGTACTGGCGTAACCAATCCTGCCTGAGTTGCCTGCTTCCTGGAAGAGGCCATGTTCGGTTGTTGTTGGTAACCAGTGAATTTCAATGCCATAAACCGGACGTTTGTCCGTGAGGTCAAGCAGGTAAATTCGCTTCAAAGCGTCCTCGCCGTAAAGCTTGTGCTCGCTGAAGGCGTTGTCAGCCTCGTAGAGCGTGATATCAGTCCTCAGCTTCTGGACACGCTGCATGTAGCCGAGGGTTCCGACGCTTGCGTCTGCGTCGGTGACGAGGACCGCATTTTCCGGAAGCGCCATGAGCAGGTTGATGGCGTAGTCCTGGGCCAGATGGTCATAGCGTCTGTCGTTGATACGGTAGTTTGAGTAGACACCGATGATGACGGCAGCGGCCAGCGTTGCTGCGAAGGCAAAGCTCGTACTCCTGGAGAGATGTCGCCCTGCATGTATCATTTTATCCACACCATAGGCGGTCCAGATAAAGCAGCACAGGTAAGCGATCAGCGGGTAGTGCGAAAAGGCAGTGATGTAGGGGTAGGAATATTCAAATCCCAGCAGCAGTATCAGTAACAGGGAATTTCCCAGGAAAATGCAGATAAGCGCCAGGTTGGTCTTTGGTGACTGCCTTAACCCGACGCTCAGCCCATAGAGTGATATCAGTCCGATCAGCCAGTGGGTCTGCTTGACGGTCTCGGCAAAGAACCAGCCTGTAAATTGGAGTTTGTCGTCAATAGTCGAGAAACTGGACTGATCGACGGCTGCGTAGCTCTCCCGGCTGACGTAACTCAGTAGTTCACCAAGTGTTTTTATCTGCCCGCTGTAGCCGAAAACATCATCGGGTTTGAAGAATATAGAGAGATAGGGGGAGAGGCCGAGCAGGAAAGCACCCGCGGTCGCCGCCAGTGTGGGCGGTTTTTTGAGCTGGTTCAGGATTGTGTTCCGGTGGAACAACAGCATGAGAAACAGGCCTGGAGCCGAGGCGAGGATCAGAGGCCAGTGGTTTGCCAGAGCCAGGCCACTCACGAATGACAGGCAGGTGATGCGGAAGGGACTGCTGTGTTCGCAGGTCTTCAGGCTCAGCAGTAACAAGGCAGCTGCCAGGAGGCTATTCAGGCTGTAGACCTCTACAATAATTGCCTGGGACCAGAATGCCAGGCTCGACCCGAAGGCGAACACGGCGAATGAACTGGCCAGGGATGAAATCCCCAGTTGCCTCAGTGCCACATAGAGCACAAACAGGGTCAGCAACGCGAAAACGATGCTGATCAGATTGCCGGTCATGATGGGATCGAAACCCAACGAATACAGTGAGCTGCATATAGAAGTGAACAGTGGGTAACCTGGAGGGTGAGCGATACCCTGCAGATGGCAGACCTGGTGGAATAGCCCGGCATCCTCAAAAGTGATCGAGCGTGGCATCGTGGCGACGTAAAGCGTCCCGGTGGCCAGGAGTGCGAGTCCGAGTCTCACACTCGCTGTGATGATCACGTCAGATCCCGGCCATTGAGGTCAGCCTCGGTGACATCATCATGTTCAGGATCTGAGGGAATTGACCGATTACCGTCGGCCCATTCTCCCAGGTCCAGGAGCCGGCAACGATCCGAGCAGAATGGGCGGAACTTGCTGGCAGCAATCCAGGCAACTGCTTTGTCACAGGTAGGGCACTTGACGATGACGTCAGCCATTTTATGAACCTTGCTTCTCAGGACCCCGTTTCAGGGCTGCTGACAAATATCGTTCATGGAGTTTCTCGACCTCCGTTTCCAGGATCTCAATGTCGCCATCGTTCAGAATGATGTCATCAGCGTCCTTGACCCTCAGCTCCCTGGATGGTTGTGCGGCCAGTATGGCTTCGACCTGACTGCGGGTATTGCCATCCCGTACCATTACCCTTTGAACCTGAATTTCTGCTGGCGCATCAACAACCAGGAGCCTGTCCATACCCATGACCTTGCCGAGGCCGGTAGACAGGACCAGCATGGCATAGGGTGAGCTGGCGGAGGCGATCTCTTCCAGCAGGTCTTGTACGATCGGGCCTCTTGTCTGGGATTCAAGGAACAGGCGCTTGCTGTCATCTTGAAACACAATTTTGCGCAGCTGTGCTCGATCGATATTGCCGTCGGTTTGCAAGACGTCTTCGCCAAAGTATTCAACGATTGCCTGGTAGGCGGGACGACCCGGTTCAACCACGCGTCGTGCTGCTATATCGGCGTCGGCAACGATGATTCCCTTCAGGGCAAAAAGATCGGAGACAGTAGACTTGCCTGTGCCGATACCTCCGCGCAGGCCCACAACAAATTCAGACATTTCGAAACGCAAATTCCAGGTATAGGTTTATCAGTTGATCTCCCCACAGCAGTGCCACCCAGCCTGCCAGGGCAAGAAATGGACCGAACTTGATAGGCTTATCCCGATTCCAGCCAGACAAGATCAGGATGCTACCAAAAAGTGCGCCGGTGAATGAAGAGATGATAATGATCAGGGGAATCGCAGCAACACCAAGCCAGGCGCCAAGCATTGCGAGCATTTTGAAATCCCCGAATCCCATACCTTCCTTGCCGGTAACGAGCTTGAACAGGAAATAGACTGACCACAGGGCTAGATATCCGGCAGCAGCACCCAGGAACGCGTTGTCCAGGGAGACAAACAGGTCGAAGTAGTTGACCATCAGCCCCAGCCAGAGAAAGGGCAGGGTGATATTGTCAGGTAGTAATTGTGTGTCGAAGTCTATCAGGGCCAGCGTGAGTAGCGCCCAGGAAAAAGTACAGGCAGCGAGACCCTGCCAGGAGACCCCGAATTCCAGAATGACCAGCATTGTTATCACTGCGGTAGACAGTTCAACGATTGGATAGCGCAGGTTGATAGCACCTTGACAGTCTCTGCAGCGACCACGGAGCATTATCCAGCTGATAAGGGGAATATTGTCCCAGGGGCGAATAGAGGCATTACAGTGAGGGCAGCGCGAGCCTGGTGTGACCAGGCCCGGGGGTTCATCTGATTCATTCAGTGTTTGTCGTAAGTGGAGGGAAAGTGATGTGTCACCCTCGATTTCTTCTATGATGTCGACGGCCTGTCCGTGCCAGTCGTGCATCATCATTTTTGGCAGCCGGTAAACCACAACATTCAGAAAACTGCCGATAATCGCCCCGAACATAAAGGCGATTGCAGGCATGGCGAAAGGAT
>CAXPUI010000155.1:0-3254 GCA_964220205.1 Candidatus Allofontibacter communis
TGTTCATGCAGCGATGCCATGCAGGGTGAACTCTTTCTCGTGGAAGGTGATTCTGCCGGCGGCAGCGCAAAACAGGCTCGTGATCGTGAGACCCAGGCAATCATGCCGCTTCGCGGCAAAATCCTTAATACCTGGGAAGTCGATTCAGCAGACATACTGTCTTCCCAGGAAGTGCATGACATTTCGGTTGCACTCGGTATCGAACCTGGGTCGACTGACCTCTCGAAACTGCGCTATGGGAAAATCTGTATTCTTGCCGATGCAGATTCTGACGGCCTGCATATCGCCAGTCTGTTGATCGCTCTTTTTGTGCGTCATTTTCGGACGTTGGTAGAAGAAGGCCACGTGTATGTAGCGATGCCACCCTTGTATCGGGTCGATGTTGGTAAAGAAGTGTTCTATGCCCTGGACGAGGGAGAGCGCCAGGGTATCTTCGATAGGGTTGCAGCAGAAAAGTTACCCGGCAAAGTTGTTGTGCAACGCTTCAAGGGATTGGGTGAAATGAATCCCATCCAGTTAAGGGAAACGGCCATGGCGCCTGATACGAGACGGCTCGTCCAGCTTTCTGTTGGTGCACCGAAAAAGGTCCATGACCTGTTGGATATGCTTTTGTCGAAGAAGAGAGCTCCAGATCGCAAGACGTGGCTTGAGAAAAAAGGCGACCTGGCAGAGATTCACTAGGGCGGTAAATACCTATGACCGAAACTATTATGGAAGGCGACATCGAAAAGATATCGCTGACGGATTACACCGAAAGTGCTTACCTGAATTATGCGATGTATGTCATCAATGATCGGGCTTTGCCGCACATTGGTGATGGTCTGAAACCGGTGCAACGACGTATTGTCCATGCGATGAACGAACTTCGTCTCGGTGCGGACGCCAAGTACGCAAAATCAGCTCGAACGATCGGCGATGTTATCGGTAAGTTTCACCCACATGGTGATGCCGCCTGCTATGAGGCCATGGTGCTCATGGCCCAGCCCTTTACCTACCGTTACCCGCTGGTTGATGGTCAGGGTAACTGGGGTTCTCCCGATGACCCAAAGTCCTACGCTGCGATGCGATATACAGAGTCAAAGCTCCAGGCTTATGCTGAGGTCCTGCTCGGCGAACTCAAGCAGGGTACGGTTGACTGGACCACGAACTTTGATGGTACGCTGACAGAGCCTCTAAACCTGCCGGCCCGCTTACCGAATATCCTGTTGAACGGTGGCAGTGGCATTGCGGTAGGTATGGCGACTGATATCCTGCCGCACAACCTCAACGAGGTGGTCAGCGCCTGCATTCGTCTGCTGGATAAACCTAAATCTACGCTGCGGGATGTGATGGATCACGTCAAAGGACCTGATTTCCCAACCGGTGCAGAGATCATCTCCTCGGCGGACGACATTCAGCAGATTTATGAGACGGGGCGCGGGGCTGTCAGGGCAAGAGCCGTCTACGCTCGGGAAGATGGGGACATTATCATCACCGCGCTGCCTTACCAGGTGTCGGGGACAAAAGTGTTGGAACAGATTGCGGCCCAGATGCAGAGCAAGAAACTGCCAATGGTTGTCGATCTGCGCGATGAGTCCGACCATGAAAACCCGACCAGGATCGTGATAGCGCCTAAGTCCAACCGAGTCGATGTTGACCAGGTTATGGCGCACCTCTTTGCGACAACTGACCTGGAGAGGACCTATCGCGTTAACTTCAACATGATCGGTATTGATGGCAAACCAAGAGTCAGGCCGTTGCTGGATCTGTTGAATGAATGGTTGAAATTCCGACAGGATACCGTGCTGCGTCGATTGCAATTCCGGCTCGATAAGATCCTGGACCGCTTGCATATCCTTGAAGGTCTGATGATCGCTTATCTCAATATTGACGAGGTGATCAAGATTATCCGGACAGAGGACAAGCCTAAAGGGGCACTGATGAAACGTTTCAAACTCAGTGAACTCCAGGCAGATGCGATTCTGGACCTGCGCCTGCGGCAACTGGCTCGCCTCGAAGAAACCCGGATTAAAGGTGAACAGGATGAGTTGAATGAGGAACGCGTCGATCTGCAGAAAACGATTAAGTCCAGAGCGCGATTAAAAACACTTATCAAGAAGGAACTGATCACTGATGCAGAGCGATACGGCGATGAGCGCCGTTCAGCGATTGTTGAGCGCCAGGAAGCCCAGGCTTTCCAGGAAAAGGATCTGATATCGACAGAGCCTGTGACGGTGGTGCTGTCAACGAAAGGGTGGGTGCGCGCAGCCAAAGGCCATGATGTCAACGCCATGGAACTAAACTATCGTTCAGGTGATGATTTTCTGCAGGCGGTTCCTGGTCGATCCAACCAGGATGCGGTTTTTCTTGACTCTTCGGGGCGTGCCTACACCGCAGCCGTCCATACCTTGCCGTCAGCCCGCGGCCAGGGAGAACCCCTGACGGGCCGATTCAATCCACCAGATGGCGCTGTTTTCACAGGCTTCGCATTGGCTGATAAAGATGCCAAATTCGTGCTTTCGAGTGATGCCGGCTATGGTTTCGTGGGGACCCTGGGCGAAATGATCACCAAGAACAGGGCGGGTAAAGCCGTATTGAGTGTGCCAAAAGGCGGCATAGTTATTCAACCTGCCCCGGTTATAGACGAGCAACATGAGTTCGTCGCTGCTTTCAGCAATGAAGGTCGATTGCTGATCTTTCCTGTCGCCGATCTGCCGCAACTCAGTCGCGGCAAAGGGGTCAAGATCATGAATATCCCGAAGCCGCGGGTGGAAGCAAGACTTGAGTTTATGCACCAGCTGCGGGTTTTTTCAGAGGTTGATACACTCGTCATTACGTCTGGCAAGCGCACATTGAGTCTGACGATTGACGAGCTCGAGCACTATCGTGGTGAACGTGCGAGAAGGGGGTTGAAGCTGCCCCGGGGATTCCAGAAGGTTGATCAGGTCGACGTCATGAGGCCAGCGGGCCAGGCTGGATAATCTACTGTTTAGCCAGGGACTCCGCTTGCTGCATTAACTGCTCCTGATCTTCGACCTCGACGACTCTTCGCAGATCGGCAGAGTCGACCATAGGGTGGTGAAAGGTCTGTAAAGTCGCTCGATCAGCCAGGAAGGATTCCCCGCCCGCGATCAGAAGATCGCCCTCGGCTATCGATGCCAGGTAACTGGCCGCTTTCCGGTGCTCATCAGGGTCATCTCCGACGATGTCGAGCGTACCTCCAAAAGACATGTTGCCCTGGAGGATCTCGCTCAGACGACGAATGAGCAGACCAG
>CAXPUI010000156.1:0-4666 GCA_964220205.1 Candidatus Allofontibacter communis
CGGGGGCAGTTTGTCCGCAATAGCTGTTCTTGCATGATTTCTTCTTCGTCTCGAATGGTTGTCATCTTAGAGAAAATTTCAGCTTTTGTGTAAGCTTCTGACGCCTTAATAGAGGCAGTTCAGGTGACAATTGACGATCAGCATCAGCCAGTGTGAACGGGTGGCAAGGAGGCTTTTCCCGGGAGCGAAGCTCCACAACAGGCAGCGTCTGGCCGGTGGTGTCTCGGCAGATGTGTATCGCCTTGATCTAGTCCTTGCAGACGAACAGCACAGGTCGGTGGTGCTCCGTAAACACTGTTCACGTTATGGTGGTCACCCGGTAGCCCTGGAGTATCAGTTGCTTGATGTCCTGCACCGGCACGATATTCCTGTCCCGAAGCCGCTGCTGGCTGACTCGAGTGGTCAGCTGTTGGAGCATCCCTTTCTTGTTATGAGCTTTGTGCCAGGATCGACAGGAATCCCGGCAGGGTCGGCCGAGACTTGTATTCAGCGGGCAGCCGAACTGCTCGTCGATATTCATGACACATCCACATCAGGGTTGCCGGCATTGCCCGCCAGGTTGAATCCCCTGCCGGAGGTGTTTGATTATCTGCCTCCTGGTAGAGAGTGGCAGCCATTGGTTGGTTTTCTGGCAGATCTGGACGATACCGGTTACCGGGGTTCGCCGAAGTTGCTCCATGGGGATTATTGGCCGGAAAATATAATCTGGGAGAACGGCTCGATTTCCGCTGTGCTTGACTGGGAAGATGCCGCGACGGGCGATCCGCTTTCCGACCTGGCCTGCAGTCGCCTGGAGATCAGATACCTTTTCGGCACCACCGGAATGCAGTGTTTTACCCAAGCTTACCAGACCCGCAATCAGGTCAGTCAGGAACGGCTTGCACTCTGGCAGATATACGTGGCGGCTGCCGCTTACCATTTCATGGGGCAATGGGGGTTGCCTAAAGAACGCGAAGCCCATATGAGGCATGTTGCCCTGGCCAGCATCCAGGAGGCCGGCGAGACACTTATGGCGGGAGTTGAGCTGGTCTGACCAGGTATAGCCTGGGTATCGGCTACAACTGGCCTGAATCGCCTGCGATAAGCAGGTTGTCTTTATCTCTTCCCTTGACCCATCCCAGTGTATCGCTGCATCGGTAACCAATTATCTTGCGAGCGTTGTCGGAATAGGCGAGGGCGGTCTCGTGATCCACGGTCACATACTGATTCTCTTCCTGGCGCACCCAATCTGCGATATAAGAGGCAAAATAGCCTGTTCTATTGGTCTCACTGCTGCTCTTCGCCGCACCGTGGAGCGTTCGTGACACCCATAGAAGTACGGAACCTTTTGTCATTTCCGCCTGCTGAATTTCCGAGACTTTTGCGATCCTCTCCTCTGGCCAGTTATGACTGCCCGGCACTAACCGGGTGGCACCATTCTGGGCAGTAAAGTTCGTGCCTGCCCACATGGTGGAGACGATGAATTCGGGCACGCCGGCACTGCCAAGATAAGGTTGGTAGATCGCATTCTCCCGATGCAGATACTGAGGCGCCTCTCGGCCAGCACCGACTTCGAGCATCGAGCATGCTCCGGCGGTATAGTGATGGCAGTTGTGACGGTCGTCATCTGACCAGACCAATTGAGTACCGCCATCTTCCAGCTTTTCAATGGCTAGACGTGGTTTCGGTTCCGCATCGGATGATTCCAGCATAGGCCTCTTTGGTTTCAACACGCGATCAACGATTGCCAGAATCTTCTCATGTACCAGGAGGGATTCGACAAACAGCGGGCTGACAGCACAGAGCGCGCCGACGGTTCTGTTACCTTCGGGCCAAAGTGCGCTGTTGCCTTCCTGATCTGCAAGAGGCACAGCCCGGTCGATCTCCTGTCGGATCTCATCCATTAGCTCGGGAGTTGCCAGGTCTTTGATGATCGCGCCACCGTCGCGTACAAGCGCTGCCGCAATGTCGTCAGGGTCCGCTGTGGGGTTGAATGTGCTCAGGTAAGTCATGGTTACTCTTCTCCTTGACTGGCATCCCGCCTAATTTGCCAGGCTTTCTCTATCAGTGCCATTTCTTCGAGTCGCAAGTTTGAGCCGCTGGCAATCTCCGGGCCAAGTTCCATGTATGCCTCATTCTGGATTGAAAAAGCGGGCCAGTCAGGTATGTCATTGCTATTTGGATTCCCGGTTTTGACGAATTGCGTCCAGATAGTGGACAATTTGTCGCTGAAGGCCCGGTCAGCATCCGTTGGTGAGGCGTTAAACAGCGTCAGGTTGCCGAAAATATAACCAATCTCCCCAGCGTGAAAGGCTCGGTAAAAGTCCTGGTTCTCGACAGGCGGATGCCAGGTAAACCAGTAAAGGTAGGCGTCGCTCGAGACCTTCTGCATATCTCTTGCCCAGGCACGCATGGGATAAGCAAACAGGGCGTCGGAGAAAGCATCGACCCAGGCCCTGGTGGGATCATTGGGGTTGTAAACTGTGTCCATATCCGCAGCCACTTCGGGGAGAGTGAGGTTTCGCCAGTTCGTATACCCAACCTTGCCTTCGCCGAAACTCATGGAGAAAAACTCGATGAATGTGGTCGCCTCGTCGGCGTTGGAGCCGATCATGACCGGCACATCTGCCTGCTCGCCTTGAGCGAATATCTCAGCAACTTCCTTCGGTATGACCTCACCATCGACAATGGCGAGTCCGTCGTAGTTCAAAAAGTTGGGGTCTTTGTCGGTAGCGGCCTGAACCTGTTCGGCTGGAAGAGCACGCAGTGCTGCCAATGATGCATCGTTCCCTTCTCCTGCTGCAGCGACTCCGAAAGCACTGCCAACAGACTCGGCGGAAGGTGCGTAACTTGTTGCCCTATCCCTGAACCACATGGGTTGAAAAGACGCGCCGCTTTGACCGATTACACCGTGGAACAGGCCACGAGCCATGGGGCTTGCCTGTAGCAGGGAAACGGAAAGAGACCCTGCTGACTCGCCCAGTATTGTCACTCTGCCTGGGTCGCCTCCGAAAGCCGCGATGTTTTCTTGCACCCATTCGAGCGCGGCGATCTGGTCCCTGAGGCCCTGGTTGCCAGAGACGCCAGACGGGTTCTCCTTGGATAGTTCGGGGTGGGCATGGAAGCCAAATCGGCCAAGCCGGTAGTTGATGGTGACCAGCACCACGCCTCCTGATGTCAGCAGTTCGCCTGGATAAGCAGCGCCGCCACCTGTCACCAGGGCACCACCGTGTATCCAGACCATGACGGGCATCGCAGCTTCACGAGTTTGTGCACGGGTCCAGACGTTGAGGGTCAGGCAGTCTTCGTCCATGTTGACGTCTGTCTGACCGTAGAAGGCACCGCCTTGGCTCAACGGCTGCATGCAGAGTGGCCCTGGTCGTGACGCGTCCCGGGTCCCTGTCCAGGAAGCGGGCGGCGCAGGTGGTGCCCAGCGAAGGTCTCCAACGGGTGGTGCCGCGTAGGGGATACCATGGTACTGCTTCAGGCCGTCAGCATCTGCCGTGCCTCTTATGGTCCCACCGGTTACTTCTACCGTTGCTGTCAGCGGTGTTGGACTGGAAGAAGATTGAGCAGGTTCAGTGGGTGACTGTGATTCGCTGCAGGCCGATGACAGCAACCCGAGTAATATCAACAACAAGAGTCTTAGATGATGATTCATGATGGTCCTTTGCCTCACGGTTTTCGCGTCCAGGTATAGTGTGCCTGTCCTGATCATATAGCGGCCCTCTGGTGTTGTCATGGGGCGGAATTCAAGGTCATCCCGGCCCTGGTTGTTCAGCCATCAGACCTGTCAGCGCTTCCCTGAGGACCGACGCCCCGGGTAATGCGTGCTCCAGTTCGTTGATGATCATCAATTGGGTGGAGGATATACCGGCATACTCATAGGTTGCCCGGGCGAGCTGGGTGTCCTGTAGATTGAAGTCACCGGTCCCTGTCAGGAAGACCAGGGAGATTTCGTTCAATTGGCTGACGATTGCTTCGGTCGGTCCCATGAGCGGGTTGGCTCCACAGATATAGAGAGCACCATCAAAGCGGTCCGGGTAATTCGGTACCATCATGCTGGCAACCCGACCGCCGCCTGAAAAGCCTGAGATAAAAAACTGGTCTCTGATATTCGAATACAGTTTTTGGATTGCCGTGGGCGCAAGCAGGGCCATGCCAACTCGACGGGCCACATGAACGTCATTGCCTGAGTTCAGCGCGCCGACCCAGGCCAGATTGTATTCATCGAATATCTCAGTCCAGGCGGAAGGTATCGCAGCCCCGGCCTTGGGACTGATATAGGCAAGGACTGCCGGGGCCTGTACCTCGTATGCTGAGGGTAAAGTTATTTCGTAGGTGAGTTCTTCCTCTGGTGAAAAGAACCCGGTCAACGATTCGTCAAAGTCGGGTCCGGCGTCGGCGACCAGATCCTCGAACCGTGCTGTCAGCTGTTGCTGCATCGTGTCATTCCGGCGTCTCCTGGGAGCGGTCCGCTAGGGGCGATCCATCGGCGTCAGGTAAAACCAGAGTGGTTGCTTGACGCCGCTCTTTTGCATGACGGTGCGAGCTTCAAGCAATATTCGGCCGCTCTCAGTCTTATCCAGGAACCAGTTAGCGCCTGCCCAGGCCGCTGGGATGTGGTCACTCAACCCGAGTGCGGCGACTTCATAATATCCGCGAATATCCTGGGCGACACGTGCGG
>CAXPUI010000157.1:0-2396 GCA_964220205.1 Candidatus Allofontibacter communis
TGGAGCGAAAGTCCTATATTCTTCAGTATAGCCATGCCGATTCTGTCATGGTGGCTCATGATGACCAGAAGGCCATAAACCGCAGGCCTCAGGATAACCCGGACCGGCAGTACCCTATTGTCGTCAAGGGTAAAGCGGTGGCGTAAGTGTAAACACCCCCGAGGATAGTCCCATATCGATTCAGAGTTTTCCGGCGTACACTGAAACGAATTAGAACAATATGAAGAACATCCGATTGACTGCGTCACATTTGGACTTCCACTTGTAATAGGTGGTATTCGAGGAGTCAGGTCGGTTTGGATAGATAAGAATATTCCTGGCCGCAGCTATCATCGCCCTATGAAGTCTGAAGACTTGCCTCCTGAGGCTGATACTGAAAGTATGTCGGTTGGTTTAATTTTGGGTTCTGGAAGTGAACAACACAGTTAAATACGAAACTCACCAAACGGTAGCGACAATTACTCTGAATCGCCCCGACAAGCTCAATGCCATGAACAACGACCTCATGATCGGTATCAGTGAGGCTATGGCTCAAGTAGAAACAGACAAATCAATTAGCGTTGTGGTCATTACCGGGGCTGGCCGCGGATTCTGCGCAGGAGCAGACCTTCAAGGTGTGGCAGACAGCGACAATGGTCCTTCGGCGGCGCCCACCCAGGGAATGGGTGATTACTTCAACCCTGCCATGCAATCGATTCACAACAGCCCTGTTCCGACTATTGCAATGGTAAATGGTGCAGCTGGCGGTGGTGGTTTTGGGCTTGCGCTGGCTTGTGACATCACCATCGCCGCGAGAAGCGCATTCTTTGTCGCTACCTTTGGCCCGCGTCTTGGAATCGTGCCGGATCTCGGAACTACCTGGAATTTACCCCACAAAGTTGGTCGAGCACGAGCCATGGGTATCGCAATGCTGGGTGGCCGTATTTCTGCCGAACAGGCGGAAGATTGGGGTTTGATTTGGAAATGTGTTGATGATGAAAAGCTGAACGACGAAGTCGATCAGGTAACTAACCTACTTAGCCGGACGTCCGCAGAAGCTATGTCGAGAATTCGATCCAGCATCGATGCCGCTGAGAACAATACCTTCAGCGAGCAACTCGACCTGGAGATGGAGCATCAAAGCGTTCTAATTCCAAAGAACATGCAGGCAGCAGCCAAAGCATTCATGGAAAAAAAGGATCCCAGTTTCGAAGGTAGGTAATTTGACCGTACCCTCGTAAACCGAGTCATCAGAGTTAGTTCGTCTGTTGTAGCAGTTTGCGCAAAAGACTTTCGCACTCTGCCTGATTCATCAGTCGAGGAACAGGGTAGCCCGGGTTACCTTCGGCCAGGGCACGTTCAGCTATCAAAGGTATATCTTTCTCTTCGAGCTCTGCCACGGTCGTCGGCACGTTCATATTCCGGTTCATGTCCTTCACTTTTTCGATGAACCGATCGGCGAGTTGCGTGTTGGACTCGTCTTTAGTGCCAAGACCACCGACAATAGCAAGGCGAGCCAGCTTTTCTTCGCATTCCTCTCTTGAGAATTCCAGAATGAAGGGCAGGACTATCGCATTAGCCATACCATGGGGAACCCCATAAAGCCCGCCCAGATTGTGTGCGATGGCATGGACGTAACCGACGAGGGCCCGGGTAAATGCCAGTCCGGCACAATAAGAGGCAAAGGCGAGGTTGCTTCTTCTCTCAATGTCATTGCCGTTTTGATAAACCGATTCGAGGTCCTCAAAAATGATTTTTACTGCCCGTTCAGCATTGCTGTCCGTAAAGGGGGTGCCCAGCCTGCCGATGTATGCCTCAACGGCATGGGTGAGGGCGTCCATACCCGTATGTGCGGTAATGTGGGCCGGCAGACCCAGCATGAGTTCCGGGTCCAGTACCGCGTGGGAAGGCACAATCTCCATGCTGGCCACGCTGAATTTTTCGCGGCGCTCGGTGTTGCTGACAACGGCAGCCAGCGTGCATTCAGAGCCAGTGCCCGCGGTGGTAGGGACGGCGAACAGAGGTGGCAGGGACTGCTTGATCTTGAAGCCGCCGCGCATATCCAACACGGACTTGTCGGGGTTGGTTGCCCTGGCACCGATCATCTTGGCGCAGTCCATGGCTGAGCCGCCACCGAACGCGATGATGCCGTCACAGTGTTCATCGAGATAAACCTTCAACCCGGCTTCGATATTCTCGATGCTGGGGTTGGGTTGTACACCATCAAAAACGACTGGCGGCAGATTAGCTGCCTGCAGTTCGTCGACGAGGCCGTCATTGAGACCAATGCTGGTAATTCCACTATCGGTGACCAGCAGCGGTTTGGTTACGCCGGCGTTGCTGATGACGCCCGGCAGTTCTTTCACACTGCCAGGTCCTTCGGAGAGTGAAGGGATGGGCACATTGAGTCGCTTGAC
>CAXPUI010000158.1:0-4007 GCA_964220205.1 Candidatus Allofontibacter communis
GAGTCGCGTCGTTCGATGACCTGCAGCTGGAGAAGCTGTCCGGGAAAACTCATCAGTGGAATTGATGCATATTCTTGAGCTGGTGAGCGACGCCGAACGGGCTGTTGATTGATGGCTCCTCGCCAAAAATTGACTCCTTCATTTTGCCGTAAACTTTTCGATTGGCTCCTAACCTGGCGAGCTCTGCGCCCTTGCTGAGAGCAACCTCCATCAGGTTGTCGAGGGGAGCAATCTGCTGCACGAGGCCTGCTGCCAGTGCATCCGGTCCGGTCCAGCGGCGCGCAAGTTGTACAGTTTCAAAAAAGGTGTTCATGGGGAGCTTGTGCCGGAAAAGCGCGAGCTCTGGTTTCGGTATGACCATCCCGATCTCGACTTCGTTGGCACAGGCGAATCCTCTATCCTCTCTCATTATCCGGATGTCGTGACAGAGTGCGCACATTAAACCGGCACCGAAGGCGTGACCGTTCATCGCTGCGATGGTGGGGACCGGCAGGGTTATGATACGGCCCATCAGTTTCATGAACTCATCGCCGAATGCGTCGCGGTCGCCGCCGCGGTGTTCTCCCTCAGATGCCCGCCATTCAAGGTCGAGGCCGTTAGAGAAAAACTTAGGATCCGATGACGTCGTCACAACAGCCGCAGCGCCCTCAGAGGCTTCCACTTCGTCGAGGGCTCCAGCGAACTCTCGAACGAATGTCGTGTTCCAACGGTTTTCACCGTCGTTCAGGGTAATGACAAAAACTTCACCTTCTCGTTGTAGATCGATCATGTTGCTCTTCCGAAATGAAAAGGATTGTAACGCAAAGTGCTTCGACGTTGATG
The DNA here is from genome assembly GCA_964220205.1 of Candidatus Allofontibacter communis. Taxonomy (GTDB): domain Bacteria; phylum Pseudomonadota; class Gammaproteobacteria; order Pseudomonadales; family Azotimanducaceae; genus UBA9659. Next base: position 823 of record CAXPUI010000158.1, read on the forward strand.
GTCTCTCGGTTATCCTTGGTATTGTCAGAAGTACTGACGAACAGGCCCCTTGCCCACGGCCGTTGGTGACGGCGGTGGTATTGATACCGGACTGAATAATGACCCTAAACCAGACCCGATTGATGTTCATTCCGCTGCTTGCGACACTGATCATGGCAGGCTTTGTGACAACAATCGGTCTCGTGACAGAACCGGCGGCGAATGATTATGGTGTGTCGATTGCAGAAATCGCCGGCCAGTTTTCGTGGCTCACAGCCGGGATATTTGTGGGTGGCATCCTGGCTTTTTTTATCTTTGACTATCTGCCGATCAGGCAGGTGATCCTGGGTAGCTATCTGGCGGCTATTGCCCTGATCTTCTGGCTGCATGTCTCGGACAGCTATACATTGCTGCCCATACTGCTTGCTCTGATCGGTAACTTCTTTGCGATCGTGGGTTGCGGCGGTGTGGTGGTCATTACCCAGCAATGGCGCGGTCACAAGAGCCAGATGATCATGGTCGCGCAGGATGCGATGTTCAATGGAGGCGGTATTGCCTTCGCGGCCCTTGTTACCTGGTTCGTTCTCAATGCTTACGACTGGACAGCTATCTATCTGGTCGTGACGCTGTTTCTGGGGATAGTGGTCCTGCTGAGCATGGTCTCTTCGTTTGACCCGGCCCATGAGTCGGAAGACACGGCAGCAGATGGTGCGGGTCAGTGGAATGCGGGGATCGTGCTTGTCGGCGTCAGTCTGCTGCTTTTTATGGTCGCAAAGATTTCGATCTTTGTTTGGGCGCCGCAGTTCATTCAACAATCGTTTTCTGCTGGTCCCGAAACCGGGGGTCGGTTCATGGCCAATGTATTCCTGGCAGCATTTATCGGTTCTCTCTTTGGTACCTGGATAGCGTCAAGAGTACAGGTCAGATTCCTGCTATACAGCTTTGTGGTGGTTTCCGTTCTGGCGGTCTATGCAATGAGCGCCGTTCAGTCTGTTGGCTTGATGCTGTTACTGGGTTACTGCTATGGAATTTCAGTCTCTGCCACCTATAACTCCTACGTGGCGTACGGATTGTCCTTTGTCGTTAACCCATCCCACAAGAACGTGGTTTACCTGCAATTGATGAGTGGTCTGGGGTCTACGCTTGCACCCTTTGTCAGCAGCAAGATTGTTGAGAGCACTGGATCGACGGGTACGGCGATTCAATTCTGTTTCGCCATCCTGCTGATCGTGGCAATAACGCTGATGGTGACCGACTTCCTGTACCGTCGGCGCCCGGTCGCCGGCACATCGGGGGTTACACCTGACTGACCGCCCTTGGCCGACTAGTCGCGTGCGCTCGGGGTGATGTGCATCTGGACGGTCCCTGCAACGCGGGCCTGTCCCAGAACGAACAGGAATTCGTGGACACCATCTCTAACCAGGGGCCCTGTGTTCATCGTCTCCAGGATGTAGATGCCGTTTTCCATGAGGTATACCACGTGACCCTGGAATGGTCTGTCCTCGTTCTGTGATGGAACGACATCCAGCCCCCAGGTGTCCGAGCCGACCGCGACGACATTCATAGAAGCCAGGTACTCGGCGACTTCTTCGGACTGTCCAGGTGCGCCGGAGACCCAGGCGATAGGGTCCGACTTGATCTTGGCGTCAGTCCAACCTGTATGAAACAGGACCACGTCACCTTCCATAATGGGCGTATCCTGTTTTTTGGCAACGGCCTGCACATCGGCGACTGAAAAGTGCTGGCCTGCCTCCAGGTACTCGACGCCGTAGTGGCCTGCCATATCGAGAACGATACCCCGGGCGACAAGCGGTGGAACCTTCTCCGTACCCAGCTTGGTGAGGCCGGTAATACGGGCGAAGTCTTCCGCTTGGTTACAGTTGTAATACCTGCCATTCAAGCCCAGATGACCAAGACCATCAAGCTGCGAGCCTATCCCCAGCCAGCCCGTAAATATGTCATCGTTATAGGTCACCCCTTGCATCGGCCTGGCTCCCTCCTGCTGATTTGGCTGTACAACGGTAAGTGACAGGCCCCGGGGTGCGAAAGCCGGAGTGGTTGAATCAATAACGATTCCCAGCGGGTAGGTGCGACCGGTTTTGACCAGCTGCACTGCCTTGAGGACGCTTTCCGGGTTGATACGATTCGCGGCTCCGATTTCATCGCCGGGTCCCCAGGGGGAGGGCTCGCAAACATCATCAGCGAGAGCGATAAGTGGCAGATATAAAGCGAGGATCAGGTATTTCATGGCTTCTATCCCTGGTTTGGTTAGGCCTGGGAATATCTCAGATACACAAGTGTTGGGAAAGCATTCCGTTCAAGTTTTGTTGTCAAGCGGCGACTAAAGTGCCGTGCCGCCGTCGATTGGCAGGATTGCGCCGGTCATGCCCGAGCCGGCTTGGCCGCAGAGGAAAAGGGCGAGCTCGGCAACCTCTTCGACGGTATTGAGTCGTTTTATTGCTGCGTCCTGAGCATAGTTGTCTTTGAATTCATCGTAGCTGATTCCCATGGACTCCGCAGCTGCTGGCCCAGCCTCCATCATAAGGTCGGTTTCCACGGCGCCAGGACAGATGACATTGCTGGTTATGCCTTTGCTGCTGTATTCGAAGGCAACCGCTTTCGTGAAGCCATTCAACGCGTGTTTAAAGGTGATGTAGTGACTGACGTTGTCTTTGTTGGCTTGCCTCCCCTCGACGGATCCAATATTGATAATTCTGCCCCACTGCCTTGATTCCATATCAGGCAAGGCAGCCCGGGTAGCCCAGAAGGCGGAATGCAGAATCCATGCTGCAGCCTCTTGCCAGGCGCTGTCTGAGAGTTCAGCGACCGGGGCAAAGCCCCCGGAGCCCCCGGCATTGTTGACCAGAATATCGATCCTGCCGAAGGTTTGAATGGTGCCCCTGATGACGTCTTCCACATCGGTCTGACTGGTCACGTCACCCGCGATGAAGATCGCGCGGTGCTCTGCTGCCATTTCTTTGATCGCCTGTTCACCCGTGGCCTGGCTGCGCCCGTTAATCACTACACTGGCGCCTGCTGCAAGCAGGGCTTCGGCGATCCCCCTGCCGATGCCGCGTGTGCCACCGGTGATAGCGGCAACTTTACCCGTAAGGTCTGTCATGTTCGTGGCCTGTATAGCAATGATTGATGGAGTCCCGAAACTCGATGGTAATCTACTCCGGAGGTTAATAGAAAGCCGCCCAGAG
>CAXPUI010000159.1:0-4999 GCA_964220205.1 Candidatus Allofontibacter communis
GCTGGCGCCATGACCTGCGACAATGGCATCGAACCATACCGCTCCTGGAGAGCGATCAGGCCATCGACACTACCCGGCACACCACTGGAAAGAAGCGTATTACGCGCAAGGTGATTGTCTACATTCCCCGCTTCATCAAGGTACATGTCACGGTGGGCTTCGGCAGGAGCTTTCTCTCGGTGATCAAGGGTTACGACTTTACCATCAGGGAACCTCACTACAGCAAATCCACCACCCCCCAGATTGCCTGCTGAGGGATAAGTCACCGCTAACGCGAATGCGGTAGCGACCGCGCCATCCACAGCGTTACCCCCCTGGCGCATAATTTCAATACCGGCCGACGACGCTAATGTTGACCTGGATGCCACCATACCGTTTTCACCATATACCGCTTCCGTACTGGCACAGAATGCAGGAAAACTGAGAAAGATGAGCAATAGTCCTAAACAACGCATCAGTGGAATCACCGCCAAAACAGCAAGCTTAGCATTTAATGTTTCAGTCGCTAATATGCGACTTATGGATCTGAGCAAGCGGGATGCCCGCAAAATATTTCTGCAGCAACAGGGACTCCTGCAAGCTAATAGCTTTGGCAGTGGGAAATCCGCCGCTCTGGCTGCTATCAGGCAACTCACTTACCTTCAGATCGATACCATATCGGTAGTGAGCCGGGCTCATGAACACATTCTCCAGAACAGAGTTCAGCGCTTCAACGGTGAGATGCTTAATGAACTGATGCTTGATCGGTCGTTATATGAATACTGGAGCCACGCTGCTGCCTATCTCCCGATTGAGAACTTTCGCTTTTCGCTGCCAGTCATGCAGGGCCGGAAGCACGCCAGATCCATCGACAACAAACTAGCCATACAGGTTCTATCCAGGATACGCAGTGATGGCCCGCTACGCTCCAAAGATTTCGCAGCGCCCGCCAGCTACAAAAGCGGTGGCTGGTGGACATGGAAACCCGCCAAACAAGCACTGGAGCATCTTTTTTTGACAGGAGAACTGATGGTCAGCCATCGTCAGGGTTTCCAGAAGGTGTTCGATCTGCCAGAAAACCTTATTCCGGCTCATGTGGATACCACGATGCCTACTACCGGAGAATGGGCCAGATTCATTGTCTGTTCGATGATCGAAGCACTTGGAATCGCCACCGAATATGATCTCGGCTATGCCAGGAGCACGATCCAACGACTGGCGAAAGTCGCCATGACCAAACCCATAAAAAACGCGATAGCCACCCTGTGCAAAGAGGGCTACCTGATTGAAATTCGGGTCCACGATCAACGCTATTACTGCAGGCCAGCGACGCTCGATCGGCTGCCGCTCAGAGTCAACCGGCGTGCGGTAAAGCTGTTATCTCCTTTTGACAATCTAATCATCAATCGTCGGCGTACAGCACAGCTTTTCGACTTTGACTACCAGCTCGAGTGTTATCTGCCGGCGGCAAAACGACGATATGGTTACTTCGCTTTACCTATCCTGTATGGAGACGAGCTGATTGGCAGAGTCGATGCCAAAGCGAACCGGAAAGCCGCGGCATTACAGATTAATAACATCTGGCTAGACATCCCACTGGATGATCAACTGGTCAAGGCCATGACTGCCGGTCTGCGTGATTTCATGATCACCATGGGTTGCCAAACCATCCATATCAGAGCCACTTACCCGAAGGTACCGGAACTGCTCAGGATGAACTGATCACGAACGAATCTCCCAGAGGCTCAACGCAGCGCTCGTCTTTGTTCCTCGCATTGTTAACAACCGTTGAGACTGGCGTCACGCGAATGTCAGATCTGATAGACGGTACCATGATGGCGTCAAGTTCATTCATTGGAGTGCTCTTGCTCACCCAGCTCTGCGATTGTGCCGCCGTCATGTGCACAGGAATTCGATGATGAATGCCCTGCATGGATACCGGAGCTGCCGATGTAACGATGGTGCAACTTTCCATCGCGTGATCAGCATCCTCCCACCGTTCCCAGAGACCAGCAAACGCAAAACCGGGCTCTGCCAGGGGCGTCATATAGTAGGGCAGTTTCTGCCCACCTGACTTTTTCCATTCGTAGTAACCGGTGGCCGGCACAATGCATCGACGTGCTCTGAAGGGCTCTCTGTAAGCGCGGCTGGTATGCAGGGTTTCGGACCTGGCATTAAACATACTGTAACGGGTACTCGGGCCATCGGACCAGGCGGGTGTCAGCCACCATCGCATCCATTTTAGGGTCCAACTCCTGTCGTCCTCGTCGAAAAGGAGGACAGGCACATCCTGGGTAGGGGCGATGTTGTATTCTGTGTCGATCGCCCAGTCCCGGCGCTGACCGGTGATATCGATCAGCAACTGGGCCAGGGGATCATCAATTATGTTAAAACGCCCACACATCGGCTGAAAATACCACAAATCCTGTCTCCACCAGAAAACTGTACAAATCTGTTTGATTCAGGTACGTTGCGCTCCTTCAAATGACCAGCACCGGGAAACCATCGCAGATGGCGAAAAAGCCCCCGGAGGTCGCTAATCTTGGATACTGACGATGAGACACCTGCCTAATCTCAAGGGTCTTAGCGCTGAAGAAATCAGCGATATTCTGGCGCGTGCGCATCAGATAAAGAGCAATCCTCGCGACTACCACAATTTGCTTGAAAAACAATCGATGGCCATGCTGTTTCAGAAGACCAGCACGCGAACGAGAGTATCGTTCGAAGTTGCCATGACAGAACTAGGCGGACATGCCATTTATGTAGACTGGCTGACCTCCAATTTTGTTTTGTCCGGTATCGACTACGAAACTGAATACCTCTCGCGAAATGTCAGCTGCATTATGGCCCGACTACTCCACCACTCCGATTTACAGAAAATAATGGCAGCCAGTCAGGTCCCGGTTATCAACGGCTGCGATGAAAAGTTTCACCCCTGCCAGGCACTGACGGACCTGTTTACCGTGACAGAACACCATTCAGGCGATCTGCAAGATGTACACATTGTCTACGTCGGGGTACAGAACAATGTCAGCAACTCATTGGCGATAGTCTGCGACAAGCTGGGTGTGAACTTAACGCTGGCAACGCCTGACAGCGACGACAACGGCGAGAACCGGGACAGCGATGTCCAGAACATCATCCTTCAATCAGCTCGTATCAATCACACCACCGATGTTAAGGGCGCCGTTCAGAGTGCAGATTTTGTCTACACCGACACGTGGGTTGATATGCAGTATTTCAACAACCCTGATTTTGCGGAGGAAAAACGAACCACCGTTGAGAAGATGCTCCCCTACCAGTTGAATGAGTCCCTACTCGACGGTGTTGACTGTAAAGTCATGCACGATATGCCGATTCACGAAGGCTACGAGATTTCAGCCAGCATGGTCAGGGACCCCCGAAGTATTATCTTTCAGCAGGCAGAGAATCGCTTACACGCGCAGAAAGGCCTGCTCTGGTGGCTCTACGAGCAGGCTGGACTCATCTAGTCGCTTAACTGGCTCGCGACGTATTCCAGCCAATGGGTAACGGGCACCTCCGAGGCGCCATCAAGTTGAATCTGACACCCTATATTGGCGGTAACGATCACATCGGGCCGATTGGCGACCAGGTCCTTTATCTTTTTATCCCGCAGTTGCCTTGATCGGTCAGGCTCAAGGATCGAATAAGTCCCAGCTGAACCGCAACAAAGATGCCCATCCCGGTGCGGTACTACTTCTGCACCCCCGGATTTCAGCAACGCTTCAACGGCACCCTGCAACTTAAGACCATGCTGCATGGTACAGGGAGTGTGCACAGCCACCCTCCCCGTCAAGCTAACCGGCAGGGACGTAAACAACTCAACCGCGTCGACCAGCTTTTCCACCACAAGCGCTGACCGTTCCGCGTACACGGGGTCGTGACGCAATATATAGGGATACTCTTTGATGGTAACGCCACAACCAGTCGCCATCGACACAATATAATCGGTGGTCTCAAGCCGATCATACAATCGGTCAACGAGACGACGCATGCGTCGGTATCCCGCCTCATGAGCACCGAGGTGATAGTCCAGCGCACCACAGCAGCCTTCGCTGAGTATCTCACTGCTTACGCCCTGGCGGCTCAACAATTGCTGGAGGGCCACCGCGACACCTGGAGTCGCAGCAGACTGCACGCATCCTGACAACAGGAGAACGCTGGCCGTATCGTTCCGGGATCTGTCCCCGATCCACTGTGAGATCCGCGGCAAACGATCTGCAACGGTTTTCGGCAGTAATGGACGCGAGAACTGGGCAAGTTGCAACATAAAGCGAAAGAATTTCACTTTGGGGACAGCAAAACGCAACAGCATTGAATATAACCGGCGCTTAAACGGTTCCGGCGCCATATCCGCGGCGAATCCACGGCCTATATCCATCAGATGTCCGAATTCAACACCTGAAGGGCATGTGGTTTCGCAGGACCTGCAGGTAAGACAACGATCCAGATGAACCCTGCTTTCCCTGCTTAGCTGATTGGTTTCCAGAAGATCTTTAATCAGATAGATGCGCCCCCGGGGCCCGTCAAGCTCATCACCTGAAATCAGGTAAGTAGGACAAGTCGCGGTACAGAACCCGCAATGGACACACTTCCGCAGAATCTCATCGGCTTCCTTGACCGTCGTGAGTTCCAGGAGTTCCGGATGTATTTCGGTTCGCATCTAAACCCCTTTATACAATCTGCCGGGATTAAAAATGCCCGAGGGATCAAACGTCCGTTTCAGCGAGCGCATCAACTGCAACTGAATCTCAGAAGCGGGATGAAACACATCGGCCGGGAAAATTTCGCTGGGACTGCTGACTCTCGTCCAGTGCCCGGACCCCTTGTAGTCTTTACGGGGATCTTCCGCAGGATCAATCAGCCAGCGGCGCGCAAAGCCCCAATCCAGAAGAGAAAAACCGGAACTAACCGGCTCCCGGGGGTCCGTCGACAAACACCACACATCTCGCCCCTGGAACAATGGCAGACGCAGGCTATCCAGGTCGTGCCAGAAGTC
>CAXPUI010000160.1:0-3553 GCA_964220205.1 Candidatus Allofontibacter communis
TGTCCTGAATCATCTTTCAGGATTCCTGCTGAACCAGTGTGGCATCCTGCCGAGAACGTTCTCTGGATTACCGGGAGTCTTCACCTGGGTGCTGTTGCATGGCAGTTACCTTCACATGCTTCTGAACACCATGCCCTTGCTTTTTCTCGGCTTCTTCGTTGGTTTGCGGGGGCCCCTACTGTTCTTCAAGATCACGGCGATAATCTGGTGGGGTGCCGGATTGGCAGTCTGGCTGTTGGGACGTGATGCGGTCCATATTGGTTCCAGCGGCCTGGTTTTTGGATACTTCGGTTTTCTGCTGGCCGTTGCGATCTCAGAGCGAAATGTCTTTGATCTAGGTGTGGCGTCGGTGGTGCTCTTCTATTACGGCGGTATGTTTGCTGGCATCCTGCCGGCTGATGCACTTGTATCTTGGGAAGCCCACCTTGCAGGTTTCATCACCGGAGCTCTGGCCGCAAGATGGCTCGGGCCTGAATGGGAGGCACGCTAGCGCGTACCGTCCTGGTCAGGGGGTATGCTGGGCTCGCCAGAAGCCGCGGCCAGCAAGGGAGCGGGCGGACGTTAGTCCAGCGCCTGTGCGCGTTTCAATGCTTCTCGCTCATAACATCGCGACAGCCACCCGGAGACATTGGCGTAGCCCGATAAGTCGAATTGCACCATCTGCAGGAGCAGCATCACACCTGCCAGGTTGAGATCTGCGACAGAAAAGTTTGTACCGACCAGATAGTCGGTATTCTGCAGATGCGTGTCGAGCACCTTGAGTGGCCGGTCCAGTTGCTCGGCAGCATTATCGATGATCGTCTGATCCGCATTGCCACCCGTAAAAAACTTCTGGACGACAATCTGCATCTGCAGTGGTTCAATTTCGCTGATCGCCCAGACGCTCCATTGCATCGTCCTGGCAAGGTCAAGATCGTTCTCTGGGTGAAGCTGAGGTGCGTACTTGCCGGTCAGGTAAAGGTTGATGGCCATTGATTCAAAGAGCATCTCGTCACCGTCGACCAGCGCCGGGATCCGACCGTTGGGATTGATGGCCAGATACTCGGGGGTCTTGGAGTCCTTGAAAAAATGTGTGGGCACATGAGTGTACTCAATGCCGGTCTCTTCAATGGCCCATAGTGAGCGAATGGCCCGAGAGCCGGATAAGCCGTAGATCGTTGTCGTCATCGCTGCCTTCCCGTGAGTTAAATGACCATTATAGTTCAATGAAGGCGCATCTTGGCATCGCTGTCCTTTGCATCGCTGTCCTTTGCATCGCTGTCCTATGAAAAGACATGAGCCTGAAAGTCGCTCGATTATCCTTGATGGGACCGATTGTTGGCTGGTTGGCTACAAGATATTGATCAAGATATTAATGTTGTTGCGGCTGGTGCCATTGTGTTATAGATGTAACGTAGGACGATTAAAATAACAGATAGAGGGGATTACACGGTGAAACAAGTCATTGAAAAGGCAACAATATTCGGACCCATGCGCGTCGTTTTGTTTGTTGTGATCGGATGGATCGGACTGTCCGCACAGGCCGAAGATGCGATCGAGGAGGTCGTTGTTCAGGCCAAGTCGATCAAAGCCAGTCAGCTGGCGGCTATTGAAGCCAAAAGGCTCGCGGATAATGTGGCAGATGTGATCTCCGCTGATGGGATAGGACGATTTCCTGATCAGAACCTGGCGGACGCGCTGGGCAGGGTGCCCGGTCTGGCCATTGAACGCGACCAGGGTCAGGCCCGATATATTGCCTTTCGAGGTGCACCTAAGCGTTATACAACGACAGCTTTTGACGGTATCGACATCCCAGGTGTTGAAAACGGCAGGATTCCGCGGTTTGACGCATATCCGGCAGTTATTACCTCCCAGATTGTCGCCAACAAGGCCATCACAGCAGATATGCCCGGAGAATCCGTCTCTGGCTACATTAATGTGAAAACCTTTAAACCGTCAGATGTTGATGGTTGGTCATTCTCCGTTGAATATGGACAGGGTGAACAGGACCTGGGCGACGGTGACGTCGAAAAACGTAATGCTAGGGTCTCTTATTCGGACGATAACTTCGGTGTTCTGTTGTATGCGTCAAATAATCGACGTGAGCAGGTCACTGATAACCGCGAACTTGAATATGGTGGCACCGAGGGTGCACTGACGCCGGACGAAATTCAGTTTCGGAACTACTTTGTCGACAGGGAGGATGAGGCTTATGGGGGTACCCTTGAATACTACCTGGAGGATGGCGGCAGGGTCTATTTTTCGTCCTTGAACACCAAGTTCACGGATGAAGAGCAGCGTAATCAATGGAATTTCTATATTAGTGATGCGCCTCCAGGGAGTGGTACGGTGGCCAGTGCAAGTGTTCGACGCCTGCTGGAAGATGGTGAGTACGTGAATGAAACCAATGTCAACACGTTGGGTGCCGAGTTCACGATGAATGACTGGGATATCGATGTCAGCTACAGCCAGGTTGAAACGGTGTTTGATACCTGGCTGCCAATCCCCTACTTGATTGGTGGCGGACAGATTTCTAACGTCAGCTATGATCTATCAGACCCGGATGAGCCGGTTCTGACCTTCGATGAAAACCTCTCTGATCTGGGTTATGGCCTGCCTCTTTTCGTGGATGCCATGGGTGGTCTTGATACGGATACCGATCAGTTCAAGGTCGACTTCACCCGTGCCAATCAATGGGGTGAACTCAAGATGGGATTCAAGTACGACGATCGTGATGCAGAGGGTGGTGGAGCTCCCCTGGCGATCGTAGTCCTGCCCTTTGCCTACGGTGTGGGCGGTATTGATTACGCTTCCTTTGACCAGGGGCCCTGGCACACTGATTTCAACAATACGGTCGGTGGTTTCTATGCCGACAACGCCGGGATCAGGGCTGCCCTGGAAGCGAATGGCATGACCCGGACGCCTTATCCGGAGGATGAAGTCGTAACGATCGAAGAAACCATCATGTCCGCATACATCATGCAGACCATAGACCGGGACTGGGGCTCGATCGTTGTCGGGGTCAGAATAGAGGATACGGAGTATGAGACGGTAGGATCGAGGCTGGAGGGCGCTGAGTCGGTGCCCCTGACCGTGGATCAGAGTTATACAAATGTCCTGCCCAGTGCTCATGTCAACTATGACTTGAGTGACGACAAGAAACTGAGGTTCTCTTTCTCGACGGGGATAAGTCGTCCGACCTATATCGAGGCTCGAGCGGCAGCCTCGATAAATCCGATTGGCATGTCTATCGCGGGGGGTAACCCGGAGTTGGAGGAAGAGACCTCATGGGGTGTTGATTTAGCTTACGAGTGGTACTTTGCTGAGGCCAGTATCTTTTCGGCGACCTTTTTCCACCGGTCCATTGACAATGTCATCGCTGAGTCCAATGAACAAGTGCTGGGTAGCATCTATTCGGATTTGGCCATGCCCGGGGAGCTCTGGGACCTGTCAGGTTTCGGTAATGGCAAGGACGGTGAACTGCAGGGTATTGAACTGGCTTTCACCGCGCGGCTTGACAATTACATAGAAGGGTTCTGGTCCGGCTTTGGCCTGGAAGCCAATGCCACGTATA
>CAXPUI010000161.1:0-5448 GCA_964220205.1 Candidatus Allofontibacter communis
GAGCCTTCAGCCAAAAGAGCCTTCAGCCAAAAGAGCCTTCAGCCAAAAGAGCCTTCAGCCAAAAGAGCCTTCAGCCAAAAGAGCCTTCAGCCAAAAGAGCCCTCAGCGACAAGAGCCCTCAGCATCAAGAGCCCTCAGGCTGAAAGCCTAGGCAAAAAAATGGGGAGGCAAGCCTTTCACCTGCTCTCCCCCGGGTTACCTAGAAGATACTCTGGCTCTTTTGTACATCAGCTGTACATCAGTTGTCGGTCATACGAACAGTCGGCGGACGCCGACATAAACCTTCCTGCCAACGGACATCACCAACTGTAACGCTGTCAATCCTGCAACCTGAGCTTTTTCAGCCATACTGATCGCATCCAGCCGATCCATACGCGCCTGCATACGACTCAGGTGCGGATGACTTTCTGCATACTGCCTGACGCTTTGTGAACCGCGGCTTAACATATACACGGCACCGGCCAGGAACAGAACGCCTGGAATGATTGGAATCAGGAGACCGACAAGCCCCAGTGCCAGCAACAAAATGCCGACGGTGATATACAAAAGTTTCTCCGGGCCACTAACGTTCATTACTACCTACCTCAAAATCTATTCACAACAATATCTCTTGAGAATAAACAGAGCAGATTCCGTGCCAGATCTATATATGATTGTTTTATATAGAGTTTTTCCCCGCGGCCTGAATTTAGCAGATCCGGCAATGGCCAGATCTGCTAAGTTTTAGTGATATCACTAATCCATTGACGAGAATGTCTTGCCATCCCGAACCAGCGTACGGAGCAGTTCTGCGGGTTGCCATACGTCATCGCCGGTCTCCTCGTAGAATCGTTCGATATCGGCCAGCACATTGTCCAGGCCCTGGACGTCGGCATACCACATCGGCCCACCTACATAGGTCGGGAAGCCATAGCCATTGACATAAACTGTATCAATATCACCTGCGCGCAGAGCATGACCTTCCTCCAGCAGTTTTGCCCCGATATTGACCAGCGGATAAATACAACGCTTCAGCACTTCCTCATCACTGAAACTTTTGCCGGCATAGCCGAGTTCTTCCCGAACCCGGTTAATCACCTCATCCGCTACCGGATCAGGCACCGGTGTACGGTCCCCTTCGTTGTAATGGTAGTAGCCCTTGCCATTTTTCTGGCCGTATCTGTCCAGTTCGCAAAGCTCATCAGGGATGCGTGCCGTTACATCGTTGGAGCCGCCCATCATCTTGCGAGCCCGCCACCCGAGATCGAGGCCAACCATGTCAGCCATCGCAAACGGACCCATTGCCAGGCCGAAGGCGTAAATGACCTTCTCCACCTGAGGCGGTGACGCTCCTTCAAGAATCATCATCTGTGCCTGCCGCGAGTAGCCACCAATCATCCGGTTGCCAATAAAGCCAGGACAATTTCCCGCCATGACGGACACCTTGCCCAGACGTTTACCCAGTGCCATCGCGGTGCCCAGGGTAACCGGTGATGACTTGTCGCCCCGCACGACCTCAAGCAATCTCATCACGTTGGCGGGACTGAAAAAGTGCATTCCGCAAACCGACTCCGGTCGGGACGTTGAGGCAGCAATGGCATCAACATCAAGTCCAGAGGTATTCGTCGCGAGCAGAGCTCCATCCTTCATGACCTTATCGAGCCGCTGGAAAATCTCCTGCTTCAACTCCAGGTTTTCATAGACTGCTTCAACGACAACATCAGCATCACCCAGGTCCTCGAATTTCTCCGTCGGAATTATCAGTGACATACGCTCATCCATCTCTGCCTGACTGAGCCTTCCTTTAGCAACGGTGCGCGCATAGTTACCCTCAATAACCTTGACACCTCGGGCGAGGTTCTCGGGGTCATTGTCATGCAATCTCACAGGCAAACCGGCGTTGGCGAAACACATGGCAATACCGCCACCCATAGTGCCTGCACCCACCACGGAACCTCGCTTGATATCGAGTAACGGCACATCGCCATCGAGACCCGGTATCTTGTTAGCGGCACGCTCCGCAAAGAAGATATGGATCAGCGCTTCCCGCTGCGGGTCTGCCAGGCAGGCTTTGAAACATTCCTGTTCGACAGCGAAACCTGCATCAAAATCCTCCGCGTTCACTGCTGCTTCAATACATTTCAGGATCTGTGCCGGCGCAAACTGACCCCGATGAGTTTTCACCAGGCCTGCCGCAAACTGAGCGAACAGCGCTTCATTGCCGCGGTCGGCCGCGATCTTCTCGTCAAGGTCACGAATACGTCGCTTGGCCGCACCAGCGGCAATGATCTCCTCGGCATACGCGATGGCCTCTTCCACAATGTCACCACTTGCAACTCGATCAACGATACCCATCGCCAGGGCATCAGGAGCCAGAATAGGGTCGCCGGAGATGATCGCCTGCACCGCTGCTTCGGCCCCGATCAATCTCGGTAACCGTTGTGTCCCACCAGCACCCGGGAGCAGACCGAGTTTAACCTCAGGCAGACCAACCGGCGCCGTAGGCGCCGCGATTCGATAATCACAACACAGCGCCACCTCCAGGCCACCACCAAATGCTGTGCCGTTTATCGCGGCAATAACCGGTTTGTCACTGCCTTCCATGTCGTCCAACGCATCGAGCAGGCTCGGCCCCTCGCTGGCAGCGGCGCCAAACTCACTGATGTCCGCGCCCGCAATGAATGCCCTGTGCATACCGGTCATCACTATCGCTTTCACATTGTCATCCGCAAGTGCGTTCTCAACGCCTTTACAAATACCAGCTCGGACGCCCGAGGACAGCGGATTTACCGGGGGATTGTCTATACTCAGCAGGGCAACTTCACCCCGTGTTTCATAATGCACGGTACCTTTCATTATCAGCATCTCCAAAAAATCAGGGCGTGAGTATAACCCACCCAAAAGTCCATAGCGGTCAATCATCAATCAGCGAGATCTTCTTACCATAGTTGCCCCCTTACCGAGGCCCAGGCTGCCTATGCGGATGTTCGAAGGAACCGAACGCCCGCAAGCGGCTTACCGTCGCCGACACATCCGTGCACTGGATCTTATCCAACCGGGATGGGATGCAGGGCATCGAATATACCCGTCATTATCCGGCGCAGATGATAGTCAGCGAGAACAGTGAGATACTGGATACAGGAGTTGCTGCCATAAACACCCTGTCAGGCGTCATTGCCATGCAGGGAGAAAACAGGAACAAACGTTATAACGAGTTGCCCCGGGAAGACAGGATGATCAGTAACAACATCACGCTGGACAAGCTGCTCAGCGATATTGACCAGCAGATTGAAGTCCTAACAGCCATTGCCCAGGACAACCTGATTCTGAATGAACAGCTTCGCCTGCTGAATGAGTCAAGGGAACTGTTGCTGACACAGGAACTGGAAATCAGTCGCCTGGCAGAGCTGATTGATGAAGATTCGATCGGAGAGCAACTGTCAATCGTCGACCGACAGGTTGAGGAATAACCCACAGGCATCTTGTGAGCCTGGTGTTTTACCCGCTTCCAGAGACCCCTACGATGCACCCCCGATGAACTTCTTGAGATCGGCAGACAGTGATCTTAAAGATGGTCTGTGGGTATACATCATGTGGCCCGCACCATAGTAGGCCATGGTGACATTACGGTCGACGCCATCCCTCAGGCCCAGGTGATTCACCGTATATTCCGTCGCGTAAAAAGGGGTCGCCATGTCGTAGATGCCATTTGCCACGAACAACTTCAGGTGCGGATTTTTCATCATGGCGCCGCGTAGTGTCTCCGAGACATTCACGAAGTTATTCTGAAATTCATCGTATTGCCATTTTGGCAAGACCTTGAAGCTCAGGATTTCATAAGGCAGGTCAGATTCGAATTTCAGCTCACGCCGAACGTAATCATTCAGGCATGCTGAATACACGCCCTGAACCACATCAAAACTCGGGTCCCGTTCGAAATTCTCTGCCGCATCGTCTTTATCGACACCTGAAATGCGGGAGTCAAAACGACCAACGCTGCGACCTTCAGCTCTGAGAATCTCCTTGGCATAGCGCATAATCGGTACACGCAGATTATTCTGCAGAATGTACTCCCGGGAAACGCCAATATAACCGGCAAGGCGCTCCGCGATCGCTATCCTGTCATCTTCCCCCAGGCCACTGCCTTTGTGCAGGGCCGGCAGATACTCATCTTCCGTAAAGGCAATGACTTCATCGATAAACTCACGGTCCTCCATCGTCCCATACCTGGCGGCCAGCTTGCCATGGTACCTGGCAGTCATCGCGTAGGTAGGCACGTATACAACATAAGGAAGCTCGTTACCCGGATGAAACAGGATAGTCTGGAAATTCAATACCGCAGAGACCAGCATGATGCCGTTCAGGTAAAGCCCGAACCTGTCCTGCAGAAAACCAGAGAGGCCAGCGGCACGAGTAGTGCCATAGCTCTCACCGACCAGGAACTTGGGTGAACTCCAGCGCTTGTTCCTCGAAGTGTAGAGGCGAATAAATTCACCGACCGAATCGAGATCCCGCCTGAAGGTATAAAACTCATCAGGGTCATTATCCTCTCCCGCCAGTGGGCGGCTGTAGCCTGTACCAACCGGATCGATAAACACCAGGTCGGTCTCCTCAAGCAGCGTAAATTCATTGTTTTCAACCTGGAATGGCGGGGCGAGCCGTTTGTCTTTCACTGCGTCATCCAGGCTGAGCGGCACACGCTTCGGACCCAGCAAGCCGAGCAGCATCCAGACTGACGATGAACCTGGACCGCCATTAAAGGAGAAAGTCAGCGGCCGTCGGGCAACGTTTTTCTGGCCATCCCGGGTAAACGCGATGAAAAACATCTCGGCCTTGGGCTTGTGGCCCTGCTTGTCTACCTCCTCCCTGAGGACAACGGTACCGATATTAACAGTGTAACGAATTTCCTTACCCCTGATACGCAGCGTATGTTTGCTGGTCACAACGTTGTCTTCGGGAATCGCTGGCTCGGTCGCTCTCGTGTCCTCAGCCATAATGTCGGCACCTCGTATTTGCTAACTGCATTGTTTACCATGTCCTCATGAACATCAACGACATGGACCAGTTTCTGGGGGACCGAGACCTTCCCGGGGTGATCGGGCTGGCGGTAAACCAGACCGAGATTCTTTACGAAGGCGCCTTTGGTGTCGGTAATACCTCATCCGGCCAGAAGCTCGAGATCAACTCACCCCACGCGATCATGTCCATGACAAAACCGATCACGTCCTTCGCAACCATGATGCTCATCGAATCAGGCGAGTTGTCGCTGTCCACACCGGCTTATGAATACCTGCCTGAATACAGAGACGTGAGGGTACTGGCGACGGTTGATTTAGATAAACGCTCCTTCTCGACAAAACCGCTATCGAGACCGATCACTATCTCAGACCTGCTGACCAATACCGCCGGGTTGGGCTACGAATTCTGTAACGAAATACTCTTTGCTTTCGAGGAGCCCGGCGACTCCAC
>CAXPUI010000162.1:0-5679 GCA_964220205.1 Candidatus Allofontibacter communis
CATGTTCCGGCATGAGGTAGCCCACAATACAATGGCCTGCTTCGTGATACGCTGTGTTCTGTCTCTCCTTCTCCGACATCACCATGGATTTGCGCTCCGCGCCCATCATGATCTTGTCCTTAGCCTGCTCAAACTGCTGCATTGCAACAGTTCGGCGATCCTGTCGAGCGGCGAACAGTGCAGCTTCGTTCACAAGGTTGGCGAGATCAGCACCTGAGAAACCAGGCGTCCCCCGGGCAATCAGTGCTGCATCAACATCTGTTGAAAGCGGCACCTTTCGCATGTGTACTTTGAGAATTTGCTCGCGCCCACGGATATCGGGCAGAGGTACAACCACCTGACGGTCGAAACGACCCGGGCGTAACAGTGCGGGATCGAGCACATCCGGCCGGTTTGTTGACGCGATAACGATAATACCTTCATTACCGTCGAAACCATCCATCTCAACCAGCAGCTGGTTAAGTGTCTGTTCTCTTTCATCGTGTCCGCCACCTAGACCGGCTCCACGATGTCGGCCCACAGCATCGATCTCGTCAATGAATATGATACACGGTGTCTGCTTCTTGGCCTGCTCGAACATATCCCTGACGCGCGATGCCCCTACACCGACAAACATCTCAACGAAATCAGACCCTGAAATGCTGAAAAATGGCACCTTAGCCTCACCGGCAATGGCTTTGGCAAGCAAGGTCTTACCTGTACCGGGCTGTCCTACCATCAGAATGCCACGCGGGATACGCCCTCCCAGCTTCTGGAATTTGCTTGGATCCTGCAGGAAATCCACCAGCTCCTGGACGTCCTCTTTAGCTTCATCAACTCCTGCTACATCAGCAAACGTTGTTTTAATCTGGTCTTCGCCCAGCAATTTAGCTTTGCTCTTGCCGAACGTCAGTGGCCCGCCACGACCACCGGAGCCTCCCTGCATCTGGCGCATAAAGAACATAAACACAGCAATAATCACCAGGATGGGGAAACTCGCTACCAGTAGCTGTGTCCAAATACTCTGCTGTTCAGGTGCCTTGCCTTTGAAATCGACATTGTGATCAAGCATGTCGCTGATCAGGGCACTATCAGTAATCTGGGGCTGGATGGTTTCAAACTTCTGGCCATCGAATCGCTCGCCCTTGATCGTCAACCCCTCTATTTCGACTGCCCGGACCTGGTTTTGATTGACCAATTCCAGGAAACTCGAATAGTCGATCTCTTCGTTCTGCGGTCGAACATTGAAATTCTGAAAAACCGTCAGCAGAACAGCAGCAATAATCAGCCACAGTAGTAGATTCTTACCCATATCATTCAATGTTCGTTCCTCGGCTTCCGCGCCTTATTTCTCCACGCCAAATTAGCGCGGCCGACCATTATAGCCAGTTTTTCGCTCACAATACGCTCCAATCAATCCCTAAAATCACGCCCTAACAGGTATATCTCTCTCGATTTAGGCCTCGATGCTTTCGGTTTCAGGTTACTTAACTGCCTGAAATTACTACTGAACTGCTGACGGACCTCGTTGATTCCCTCACCTTCAAAACACTTCACAAGCAAGCCGCCTCCTGATCTCAGCGTCATGGAGGCGAACTCTATGGCTAACTCCACCAGGTAGATTGCCCGGGGCTGATCCATCGCTTTCATTCCACTTAAATTGGGGGCCATATCGGAGATTACAAGGTCTACCGGTGCGCCACTTAGACAATTCAATAACTGCTCAAGCACGGAATCGGTCGTAAAGTCACCCTGGATAAATTCGACGCCACGCAGTGGTTCCATATCGAGGATATCAATGCTGACGACTCTGCCACCTACACCTGTTTTGCCGACCGCGACCTGGGACCACCCGCCTGGCGCAGCACCCAGGTCAACGACGGTCATCCCCTCATGAAGAATCTGGTACTTCTCATCAATTTCCAGAAGTTTATAACAGGCCCGCGAACGATAACCTTCTCGCCTTGCTCGCTGCACGTAGGCATCATTTTCATGATCTTCAAGCCAGCGGTTACTTGATTTGGTTCTTTTCATAGCCCTAGTATCTCAGACCCGATACAATCGCGCTCCTCCGAAACATCGAGTATCAGATTGAACGCCAAACTGAAGAAAAAATTCCGCGCTATAGGCCACGGACTGAATCCAGCGGTAACCATTGCTGGCAACGGTCTTTCAGACTCCGTCGTCGCCGAACTCAATCGGGCTCTGGATGATCATGAATTGATCAAGGTGAAAATCGTCGGAGACCGCGATGAGCGTGCTGACATTATTGCTGAACTGAGGCAGATCGAGGCGTCCGAGATCATTCAGACCATCGGCGGTGTAGCACTTATCTACCGACCGGCAAGGGAACCCAATCCCGCTTTATCAAATATTTCTCGAGCTGGATTGCTCTAAAGGTGGCGGACTTCGAGTATTTCGTACTCGACCTGCCCTCCTGGTGTGTCAACTGAGACCTCATCCCCTTCTTCTTTGCCGATCAAAGCTCTGCCAATGGGTGAGTAGACAGACAATTTGTTCTCCTTGATATCTGCCTCCTCGTCACCAACGATCTGGAAGGACACTTCTTCGTCATTGTTGAGATTCATTAACATCACAGTCACCCCGAAGATCACTTTCCCCGAGCTTGGAATCTTGGTGACATCGATGACCTGGGCATTGGAGAGCTTACCTTCAAGGTCATGAATCCTGCCTTCGATAAATCCCTGCTCTTCTTTGGCATACTGATACTCTGCGTTCTCGCGCAGGTCACCTTGCTCTCGTGCTTCAGCAATAGCCTTGACGATACGGGGTCGCTCTTCTGACTTAAGACGCTTCAACTCCGCTCGCAACGATGCGGCACCCTGAACCGTCATGGGAATCTTATCCATAGACTAAGTGTCCTTATGGACCGGTGTTTTGTCCAGTGTGAAGGCTCTGCAGGCTGCGCACGGATCTGTCTTTTCCGTGCCTTAGTGCTTCCATGCTGGCATATCCACCCGCCATCGTTGTTGTATAGCAGACCTTGTTCTGCAAAGCAGTGCGTCGAATGGCGAAAGAATCAGCGATCGCCTGCTTACCTTCGGTGGTATTCACAATGAAGTCCACTTCATGGTTCTTCAACATATCGACAATGTGTGGGCGCCCTTCCAGAACTTTATTGACGACCTCAACCTCGATCCCCGCATCCATTAACACCTGCGCTGTACCCCGGGTCGCTACAATTTTGAAACCCAGCTCTATGAGCCCTGCGGCGAGGGGCTCAAGCTGTTCTCTATCTGCTTCACGGACACTCAAGAAAGCCCTGCCCTGATCAGGGATAGTATCGCTCGCAGCGGTCTGGGATTTGCCATACGCTTCGCCAAAGTTCATACCGACCCCCATAACCTCGCCCGTCGATTTCATCTCCGGACCAAGGATGGGGTCCACCCCGGGAAATTTGCTGAACGGAAACACAGCCTCTTTTACACTGAAAAAATCGGGGACGATTTCCGCAGTGAAATCCTGTTGCTCAAGGGTAACGCCAACCATACAACGCGCAGCGACCTTGGCTAGACTGACACCGATACACTTGGACACGAAAGGCACCGTCCGGGAAGCTCTGGGATTAACTTCAAGAACAAAAATCTGACCATTTTGAACTGCAAGCTGGACATTCATTAATCCGACTACGCCAAGTTCAATAGCCATGCGCCGCACCTGGTCGCGCATTTCGTCCAGAAGTTCTGCTGAAAGGCTATACGGTGGCAAGGAGCAGGCAGAATCTCCTGAATGCACGCCCGCCTGCTCAATGTGTTGCATAACACTGCCTATGACCACCTGGTTACCATCACACACCGCGTCAATATCAACTTCTATTGCCTGGTCCAGAAAACGGTCAAGCAATATAGGCGAGTCTTCTGAAACTTCGACGGCTTCACGCATATAGGCTTTCAACTCATCCTGGTCATAGACGATTTCCATCGCTCGACCGCCCAGCACATAGGAGGGCCTGACGACCAGTGGAAAGCCAATCTCCTCGGCAGCGCCGACGGCCTGCTCCTGGTTATTAACAATGCGATTGGGAGGCTGTCTGAGGCCAAGCTTTTCGATCAGCTGCTGGAATCTCTCGCGGTCTTCCGCCTCGTCGATCGCGTCGGGAGGTGTACCAACAATGGGGACACCGGCCGCCTCCAATCTGTTGGCGAGCTTAAGCGGGGTCTGCCCGCCAAATTGGACGATAACACCCGCAGGCTTTTCAAGATCAACGATAGACATGACATCTTCGAACGTCAGCGGCTCAAAATACAGGCGATCCGAGGTGTCGTAGTCGGTGGAAACCGTCTCAGGGTTGCAATTAACCATGATGGCTTCATAGCCCTCTTCACGCATCGCAAGTGCTGCGTGAACACAGCAATAATCAAATTCAATACCCTGACCAATACGGTTGGGACCTCCACCCAGGACAATAATTTTCTCCCTGTCCGTCGGCTGAGCCTCACACTCTTCCTCATACGTTGAATACATATAAGCGGTCGAAGACTGAAACTCCGCTGCACAGGTGTCCACACGGCGATAAACAGTCCGCACATCAAGCTCAAGACGTCTCTGTCTTACCTGCTCTTCTTCACAACCCAACAGACTCGCCAGGCGCGAGTCCGAGAAGCCACGTTGTTTCAAGCAGAACAATTCGTCTCTTTCGAGCCCGCTGATCTGCCGACCCTGGAGTTCTCCTTCGCGATCAATCAGATCCTTGATTTGAAACAGGAACCAGGGATCCATAGCGGTCAGTTCCTGAATCTCCTCCATCGGCACACCCATTCTCATGGCATCTGCAAGGTAACGCAGCCTCTCAGAGGAGGCGACCCTTAGTTCCTGCCTTAATTTGTTCTGCCATTCAGGATTCTCGGCATCAAGAATTGGAGTAAATCCGTCGATACCGATTTCCAGCCCTCTCAGGGCCTTCTGCAGCGATTCCTGAAATGTTCTACCGATGGCCATGACTTCGCCCACGGACTTCATCTGGGTCGTCAGAACATTCTCAGCCTGCGAGAACTTTTCGAAGGTGAAACGTGGAATTTTAGTAACAATATAGTCTATCGATGGTTCGAACGAGGCCGGCGTGACCCCACCGGTAATGTCATTGGATAACTCGTCCAGGGTATACCCAACCGCAAGCTTAGCCGCCACTTTCGCAATAGGGAAACCCGTCGCTTTGGAAGACAGCGCTGAGGATCTTGAGACCCGGGGGTTCATTTCAATCACGACCAATCGACCGGTCGTCGGCTCGACCGCGAACTGGACATTAGATCCACCCGTTTCCACGCCAATCACCCGCAATACTTCAAGCGAAGCATTGCGCATGATCTGGTATTCCTTGTCCGTAAGAGTCTGCGCAGGCGCTATGGTGATGGAGTCTCCCGTGTGGACACCCATTGGATCCAGGTTTTCAATAGAGCAAACGATAATGCAGTTGTCGTTTTTGTCCCGGACCACCTCCATCTCATACTCTTTCCAACCCAGCAGCGACTCGTCGATCAGGAGCTCGTTGGTCGGGGACAGGTCCAAACCACGTACACAAATTTCTTCAAAGTCCTCACGATTATAGGCGACGCCACCACCTGAACCTCCCAGGGTAAAAGAAGGCCTGATAACACACGGGAACCCCAACCTGGCTTGTACCTGTTTAGCTTCTTCAAGCGAGTGGGCAATTGCGCTCCGCGGCGTCTCCAGACCTATTGA
>CAXPUI010000163.1:0-25762 GCA_964220205.1 Candidatus Allofontibacter communis
ACTACCTCGGCAGAAGTAGCTACCTTCTTCGATAATAATACCAATATCACACGGGAAGAGTTCAGACAGGCTTATGCGGAAATAGGCGGAATGTCGTATCATTTAAGTCTCTTCAGTCACTTGTTCAAGCCACCCGCCGAACCTGAACCGTGATCAAGAAACTCGTACTGCCCTTCCTTGTTGTGGGTGCTGCCACGCTCGGTGCTATTGCACTGATTGCAACAGCACCCGAACTGGAACCGAGTAGTGCGAAGCCAATTCCTCTTGCGGTTAACACCCTTGAGGTCATTCCCGAGTCCGTCAGGCTGACAGTTAACTCCCAGGGTTCGGTGATACCCGGTACTGAAACCGACCTGATTCCCGAGGTCGCTGGCTCCGTTGTTAGCGGTGTCTTGATACCCCGTTTAGGCGTCGCGCTCAGCGTTTTGGGAACTGGAGGACTTTGGCGAGTTTTTTGCCCAGGCTGGGCTTCGTCCCCGTTTCGAACTCTCTATAGGCAGCTGAAATCAATGGTGAGAGATCCGCATAGCGGAGCCACTCGTTTTCGCCGTCAAATTCAATCTTCTGGTAATCCTGGGTGTAACGACCGGATACCAGATACCACTCTGTAAAGGCCATGCCTTGTTCTGTCAGATGAGTGGACTCAAGTTCGCCGTGCAACTCTGTCGCGAGAAAGTCCGCGCCGGTGCTGCTTTGCATCCGAACTCGAGTGATAGCGTCGTCGGATATTCGCTCTATGGCCTCAACAAACATTCGATTGTTAATCAACCATGCGGTGTATGCGCCCAGTTGTTCAACGTTTCGATCTGAACCACCGAGTATCATGGAAGCGTATGTCGTCATAAAAGTCGGTCGACAGGAGGTGACCGTTCTTTGCCTGTTTTTCTTGAAAGCAGAGGTTACCTCGTATGGCTGGCGTCCTAAAGCCTCTATTAGATCGAACTGAATAACCTAAAACCGTTTGACGTGGTATCCGACGCTTTCAACGCTGGGGGCCTGGCTTTAATTTGAGCCGGGCAGGTCATTATCGGAATCCAGGCATTTCACTGGAATATAGTGTTCAGGTCTTGCGATGCCTGCTGCGCGTCGCTGGCGTGCCTGGGCTGGTGTCTCGATGTGATCCACGAAGCTCTTGGCAGTCTTTCGATCTACGGCAACAGGATCGGTCGCATCAGGTGGCGGCATGAGGCTCGCATGATAATAGACAATTTTTTCTGCGGTATGTAACGTCTTGCTGGGGTTAATATCTCGCTGGTTTGTCCCTGCTTTAGGTTTGGTCGCTACACCTTCCACTATCTCGAGGTCAAACCACCACTTCTTCACGGGGTTTATTTTCCCGTTGCCGAGCCAATCATCGAGTTTGACAGCAATAGGCACCAGGATTGGCTTCAGCCACATCGCATTGATACCGAGCCAGTTCGCCGCACGGGTTAGCAATGAACCATCAGCATTTGGCACTTTATTCAGCGGACAGGTCTTCATACAGCGACCGCAACCTGCTCCCCTGGGGTTTGTGATGCGATAGCTTGTGCAGCGCTCGGCATCTATCTTCCACATTTCATAGCCATTAAACATGACCTTGTCCCCGACGGGTATGGCCTCGCAGGGACACTCGCGGGCGCATTTTTGACAATGACTGCAGAAGTGCTGAAGACCAAAATCGATGGGCTGATCTACTTCAAGAGGAAGGTTCGTGGTTACGACAACTGATTTGAACCGGGGTCCGACAAAAGGGTTCAGCACCAATTCGCCAATACGTGATAACTCGCCGAGTCCCGCCAGCAGAATCAATGGAATGTGGAGCACATGACTGAGTACATTGGTCTGAGGCCTGGTTGAAAAACCTTTGTCGCAGAGAAAACGTGACATGATGCCTGCTATTTCTGCGCCTCTCATGTAGGCGCGCATTGACTGTGAGCCAGAGATCCAGTCGTCTCCACTCGCACCTTCCATGGTCTCGTAACCCTGGTCGATGAGCATGACCACGGCGTATTTGTGATAAGGATCTATAGGCTTGCCGTCGTTGTGATGGGAGTACCAGGCATAGTCGGGTATCTCGCAGATACCGATAAGATCAGCGCCCAGGGCGTAGCCAAGAGATTTGACCGCTCTGCTGTTCATGGCAGGGTCGTGCATTGCCTGGTCTGCTTCTTCGGCAACCTTGTTGTTTTGCAGCGGCACCATCGCCCGGATCAACGGCATATAGGATTGCGCCGAAGGCGTTTTGAAGGCGAACCGCTGGCGTTCGCGCTGGGCTTTTGGTCCGAGATCGCCGTATTGTGGTCGCTCAAAGAATGAGGCGCGATGGGGTACTCTTGGAACCTCGTCATCGAGTATCAGGGTCGTGGGTTCCGCCACTCGTTTAACCCGCTCCATGGGATAAGCGCTCATGTCTGTACGGCGCTGCATGCGGCGTCGACGTTCACGGCCAGACTCGGCGCCGTTGATGCCCAGCCAGTAGCGAATTCCCCTGGCCTGATTGCTGTTGATGGCCAGTGGCAGGTCTGCTGCTAATTCGTAATTCGTGGTGATCGCCGCCAGGACAATCTGCTGGCCGAGAAAGGGAGACGCTATCGCGTCGTGATTGAGCCGATAGCAGATGCCCGCCCGTAAGGCCAGTTGGTCTAGGTCTACATCGGTTTGCTGGTCAGCGTGTGCCGTCGCTGAGTAACCGAGTTGACCCAGATAATTGGCGGTATTCACAGCGATCCCGATAGCCCTGGTTTTCGCAATGTGACGATAGTTGCCGGCCAGCCATTCAGCTGCAAGATTATCCGCTTCGACCTCTCTAAAAACCTCGATGGCGACAACGATTGCGAAGCGGTGGGTGTCGGGATTTCTGTTGTCGCGAAAGGCAGAGTCGGGCACCTGACAGATACCAACATGTGCTGCGTCCAGAAAATAGATGCTGCCTTTTACATCGCGGCTTCTGCGTTCAGGGCTGGCGGGGACTGGGGCTTTTGTTGGAGCCACTTTGGTGTGGCGGAAGTTCATGAAAAGGTCGGCGTACTGGGCCGCGGCTACATCCAGTGGCGATGCAGGAGGCGGCTCGGTCGTTGGATTTTCTGCTGGTCGAG
The DNA here is from genome assembly GCA_964220205.1 of Candidatus Allofontibacter communis. GTDB lineage: Bacteria > Pseudomonadota > Gammaproteobacteria > Pseudomonadales > Azotimanducaceae > UBA9659. The sequence goes on from CAXPUI010000163.1 coordinate 3,078, forward strand.
AAAGCTCGTCTGCCGTATTGGTCGCTCTCCTTGGTAAGGACTCCATGGGAAAGGTGCCGAGTTCAACAGGACGAGTTTTCGATCGCTCATGAATCAGCATCTCAGGTTTACTTCACTCGGAGTTGATAAGCCAGTAGACCGCCAATCATGATTGGCACGGCAAACGTGATGAAATTGGCCGTCACGCTGAAGCCTGCCGCGATCATGTAACCGGCTATCCCCGGTCCTATAACGGCCCCTGACCGCCCGAGACCGATAGCCCAGCCGACTCCTGTGCTTCTTATTGCGATGGGATAAATCTTTGCGGCGACAGCGTACAGGCCCGTGTAGCCTCCAGACAGGGTAAAACCAATGATAAAAATCAAGACCAGCAGGGTCGTCTGTCCGCTCATGCTGGATGCGGCTGCCGCAAATAGACACATCAGTGTGCTGGCAATGATCGCGAAAGCAGCGATGAGGTTGGACAGGCGCCAGAGACTAGCAAGGTAACCGAGGCAGAAAATGCCGAGAACACCACCCAGGTTGAAAAGGGTGAAGGCCAGATTGGCGATCGCTACCGGATAATCCAGGTCGATGATTAATTTCGGAATCCAGCTCATGAGGAAATAGAGTGAGCAGATGCAGAGAAACACCGTGAGCCATAGCCTTAGCGTGGCGCTGCGTAATTCGGGGGTCAGCAATGAAAGCATTTTGTCGAGAATGTTCTGCGTATCAGCGGTTGCTGATGGACTGTCGGTGCCAGCCGTGGGGAGTTCGCTCAGTGGCGGGCGGGCCAGCCTTGCCAATATGGTATTGACCTTTTCTAAAGCCTGCGGGGGTCTTTTACTGCAGAGGAATTGCATTGACTCCGGGATAAGCCACAGCGCGATAAACGTGAGAACAATAGCCAGGCCGCCGCCCAGGAGGAACATGCTCCTCCAGCCGAACTCCGGCACGATCTGGTTTGCGACGAGGCCGGTCAAGGTGGCCCCTAAAGGGTAGCCCGCGGTAACAGCGGTGACACAAAAGGCACGATATTTTTCCGGGCTGTACTCTGCAGCAATCGTGGCGACACTCGCCAGCATGGCCCCAGCGCCAAGTCCCGACAAAAAACGCAAGGCGATCAATAGGCTCAGCGATTCGGTGAGGGCAGTGAGGGACACCGTCAGGCCGACGAGGCCAAGGCTGGCGATGATGATCGCCCGGCGTCCGAGGACGTCCGACAGGCTGGCGAGAAACATGGCGCCAAGCATCATGCCGGCGAGGGAGAAACTAAACACCAGTCCCAACTGTTCGGCACCAAGGTGCATCTCTTCGCCGATGTGGTGTGCGGTCACGGCCATGGCGGTAATATCAAAACCATCGATCATGTTGAACAGGAGACAAAGGCCGACGATCAGGTATTGCTGCCCGGTGACCTTGCCGTGATCGATAATGTCGGAAATAGTAGTCGTTGCCTCAGTCATGTTGTCATTCCCATTCAACCATCAATTGCCGCGGGCCCCGGAATGTGATGTTCGGTGCGAATGTCAGGGGCTGGTTCTCGATCAGTCGGAGGTTGGGCAGGCGCCGGGTGAGAGCTTCGACGGCGATTTGTCCTTCCAGTCTTGCAAGCCGTGCCCCAAGACAGAAATGAATGCCATGACCGAACGAAATGTGCTTGTTGGCATTCTTCCGCTCCAGGTCGAGTTCGGCTGGCTGATCAAAAAGGTTCGGGTCATGGTTCGCAGCACCGAGGCTGACGAATACCCGGGTGCCCTTGGGGATGGTAATGCCCTGAAATTCCGTGTCCCGGGTTGCAACCCGACGCCAGCTGGTTTGTGGTCCGTCGAAGCGTAGAATTTCTTCAAGGGCGTTAGGTATTGTGGCTGGCGCTTCACGCAGGCTCTGCCATTGTTGCCTGTCTGGCAGAATATTCATCATGGCCAGAGAGATGAAATTGCTCACGATCTCGTGCCCGGCGAAAGAGAGACCGTAGATGATGGACTGAACTTCGCGATAGGTCAGTTGTTGTGGATTATCCCGGTGGGCTGCCAGTAACTCCGAGGTCAGGTCGTCCGCGGGTTCGGTCATTCGCCTGGCAACGAAATCGCAGCAGTAACGCCAGTAATTCAGCATGTTGCCGGCAATCTCAACCTGTTGCTCATCGGTAGGTTGGCCCCAGGTAAAGATGAGTCTGTTGGACGTCCAATAGATCAGTTGATCATCGTCTTTCTCAGGGAAACCGATGAACCTGAATATGACCTGGCCAGGCATCGGGTGCGCCACGGATGATACGAATTCTGCGGGTTGGCCGGCGTCAATCATCTGGTCGATGAGCTTCTCAGTGGTTGACCGGATATAGGGTTCAAGGATTTTCATGCGCCTTGAGTTGAAGCCCTCTCGCGTGAATGTGCGAATACGGGTGTGGTCTGGCTGCTGGCAGTTGGACATGACGGCTTGGGGATTATAGTCATCGGCGGCGAGAACAGCCTGGGCTGCCTCACACACAGGAAATACCGGGTCCTGGACGTTGCCGGAAGAAAATACCTCGTGGTTTCTGAGTATTTCAGTCACGTTTTCCATGCCAGTGACGACCAGGTACCCGAGCTTTCTTGCATAGAAAATGGGGGTTTCCCGGCTGAGCTGCGTCAGCTGACCATAGGGATTGGTCAGGTAGTCAGCATCAAAGGGGGTAAAGGTTTCGTCGTAAGGACATCCGGTTGGTTCTGCCGCTGGAGGAATGCTGATCTTGTGGTAGGCGTCAGGTTGATCGGTCATGAGTGTCACCTCCTTCTTGCAGTTTCTCGACGAGTTCATCAAGCAGTTCGTAGAGCAGTTCGAGTTTGCCGTAGCCAAAGCGATCGGTAATGAATTCATAACGCTCGATTGATTTCGGCGCGATCTTTCGGAAAACAGCATGGCCCTCGTCAGTCAGGTTGATGACCGATCGCCGATTATCCTCTTCAGACTGGCTGCGGCTGACCAGGTCCCGTTTTTCCAGGTTCTGGATAATGCGCGACAGGCTTGGCATGAGCAGGTGACAGCGATCCGAGAGCTCGGAGATGTCGAGACCGTCCTGTTCGTTCAGTGCGCGAATCACCCGCCATTGTTGCGCGGACATGTTATTGGCGCGCAGGGAAGGCGTGAATTTCTTCATGACGGCTTCGCGCGCTCGCAGCAACGCCATCGGCAGGGAGCGATCAAAACCTCGTAAAACCCTGTCGTCGATGGTGTCCATCAGACGACTTCGTCAATAACTTGATTGCGGAGGGTTCCGACACCCTCAACTTCTACTTCCACGACATCACCTGGTTTCAGCCAGCGGGGCGGTTCAAAGCGGGCTCCGGCGCCGTTGGGTGTGCCGGTGGCGATCATATCGCCAGGCTTCAGCAGGTAGAATTGCGACAGGTAGGCAATCAGGTACTTGATCGGGAACATCATGTTCGCTGTTGTATCGTTCTGCCTTTCTTCCCCATTGACTCGGGTGATGACGCGCATGTCTTCATAGTCAGCGGAGCTGAACTCGTCGGCTGAAACCAGCCAGGGTCCGACAGCACCGGAATGATAGAAGTTTTTGCCTTGGGTCACGTTGAACTTTGAGTGTCGGAGCCAATCACGAATCGTACCTTCGTTCATGATGGTCAAGCCGGCGATATGTTGATAGGCGTCGTCCTCCCGGATTCTCCGGCCGGGCTTGCCAATGACGACGACGATTTCACCTTCGTAATCCAGTTGCTCGGATTCCGGGGGGCGCAACAGGTCAGCGTTGTGGGCAGTCAGCGAATCCGGGGTTCGCATAAATAGACTGGGCTTGGTTGGTGCCTCGGTTCCGTCCTTGTACTCGGCGTTGCGATTAGCGTAGTTGACGCCGATACAGGCGATCTTTTCGGGATAGGGCACAGGAGGGGTCAGGGTTACCGCTGACAGGTCCAGGGTCGGGTGCTGTTCTGTGGCCAGCGCCCTTGCTGAAGCGAGATTGTCGCTGGTGATGGCGCTGCGCAGGTCTCCGCCCAGCAAGTCCCCGAGATTAATGATCTGTTCATCCCGCAGGGCTCCCCAGCTGGCCTTGTCGTTGTGGAGAAAACTGATAAATCTCATGGCGCTATTAGCATAACTTGTTATCTATATTACAACGTATATTTACTGTGATTCCTAGACCCGACGCTTCATATTTATTAACATGTTACGTATATCACGTCTGGCTAGTACAAGAACCTGAGTAGAGCGATGTCTGACTATAAAAACAACCTGTTGAAGGCTGAGCAGTTTTTGGAGCGGTTCAACGCTGAGGTAACCGGCCATTTTATCGACGGTAAATTCAGTGTGCCTGAACATGCCAGTACTTTCGAGAATCTTACGCCGACTGACAACAGTAGCCTTGGCAACGTCGTCCAGGGTTCCGAAGCTGATGTTGACAGGGCCTGTGAGGCAGCCATGGATGCTTTTGCGGAATGGCGCGATTTGCCCGCCGCGAACCGGAAAAAACTCCTGAACAATCTGGCCGATAAAATCGTCGAACGGGCTGAGGAAATTGCCCTCGTGGAGTCGATGGACTGTGGTCAACCCATACGATTCATGAAGCAGGCGGCGATCCGTGGCGCTGAAAATTTCCGTTTCTTTGCAGACAAGGCACCCGAGGCCGCTAATGGCCAGGCGCTTTTCCAGGATCAGCATACAAACTACACCATGCGAACCCCGGTGGGACCCGTTGGAATCATCACGCCCTGGAATACACCCTTCATGCTGGCGACCTGGAAGATAGCGCCGGCCCTGGCTGCGGGTTGCACGATCGTTCACAAACCTGCGGAGATGTCGCCATTATCAGCGATGTTACTGGCGGAAATCGCCAGCGAAGCCGGTTTACCGTCGGGTGTCTGGAATACGGTTAATGGCGTGGGGGAGGTTGCCGGCAAACGCCTCTCTGAGAATCCGTTGATCAAAGCGGTAGCACTGGTTGGTGAGAGTGCAACAGGCTCGCAGATCATGCGCCAGGCCGCAGCTACACTGAAGCGGGTTCACTTCGAACTGGGTGGCAAAAATCCGATCATCGTGTTTGCTGATGCGGATTATGAGCGAGCGCTGGATGCTGTTGTTTTCATGCTTTACAGCTTAAATGGTCAGCGCTGTACCTCCAGCTCAAGGCTGCTGGTCCAGAACGATCTGAAAGACCGTTTCCTCGAGGATCTCAAGCAGCGGGTTGCTGCTCTCAGAGTCGGTCATCCGCTTGACCCGGATACGGAAGTGGGTCCGCTGATCAGTAAAGTGCATTATGAGAAGGTGATGAGTTATATGGAAATAGCCTCGCAGGAAGGGGCTACAGTTGCGGTGGGCGGTAAAGCCCGTGATGACCTGGGTTCAGGTAATTACGTGAGTCCGACGCTGTTCACCGAAGCGGAAAATAGTATGCGCATCGCCCGGGAAGAAATCTTCGGTCCCGTACTGACCGCAATGACCTTTGATACTGAAGACGACGCCATTGCTCAGGCCAATGACACGCCCTACGGCCTGGCTGGCTACGTCTGGACGCGGGATGTTGGGCGATCTATGAGACTTGCTCAAGCACTCGACGCTGGCATGCTATGGTTCAACTCGGAAAATAATCGAAATCTACCGTCGCCCTTTGGTGGCATGAAAGCCAGTGGTATAGGCCGTGATGGCGGCGATTTCAGTTTTGATTTTTACATGGAAACCAAGAACGTCTGTATTGCACACGATCTGCATAGTGTGCCCGTACTGGGACGTTGAGAGGGGAATTCAGAAAATGGGAGAACTTGTTTACGCGGCGAAGATCACCCACGTGCCGTCCATGTATCTATCAGAAATGGATGGCCCACATAAGGGATGCAGGGAACAGGCGATTAACGGACACAAGGAGATCTCGAAAAGGTGCCGGGAAGCAGGTGTCGATACGATTGTTGTCTTTGATACGCACTGGTTGGTGAACAGCGGTTACCACATCAACAATGCGCCTCACTTTGAGGGTGTATACACCAGCAACGAGTTACCCCACTTTATTAAAAATATGCCCTACGAATACCAGGGCAATCCGGAGCTGGGTTTCGCGATCGCGTCGGCGGCCAGTGCCGCAGGTGTCCAGACCCGGGCTCATGACGACACGACCTTGCCGCTAGAATACGGGGCACTCGTGCCAATGCGCTATATGAACAGTGACCAGCACTTCAAGATAGTGTCTGTCGCAGCGCTTCTGACCGTCCATGATCTGGACGACAGCGCGAGGTTTGGTCGCGCGCTCAGGCAGGCCGTTGAGAATGACTATGATGGCAGGGTCGCTATCTTTGCGTCCGGGTCCCTGTCTCATCGTTTCGCGCAAAATGGCCGTGCCGATGAGTTTCTGCATAAAGTGTGGTCACCATTTCTCGAAGAATTTGATCAGCGAGTTATTGATATGTGGCAGCAGGGCGATTGGCAGACCTTCTGTGAGCTTCTCCCTGAGTATGCCGAGAAGTGTCATGGTGAGGGTTTTATGCACGACACCGCCATGTTGCTGGGTGCGCTGGGATGGGATGAATACACGGGTTGTTGCGAGGTGATCAGTCCTTATTTCGGTAGTTCAGGCACGGGACAAATCAACGTCGAATTCCCTGTGGTGTAGATGGAATCATTGAATGGCTCATTTTATTTATGAATATTCCGCGAATTTAGACGAAGAACTTCTGGATATGCCCGGGCTCATGCAGAAGCTGCATGAGTCCGCAGTCGCCAGTGAAATCTTTCCAATCGCTGGGATTCGGAGCCGTGCCATAAAGTGTGATCATTTTCGCGTTGCTGATGGTGCTCCTGACAAGGGGTTTATCAACGTGTCAATGAAGGTGGGCCGCGGGCGTGATGTTGCTACTCGCCAGGAGGTCGGTGAAAGTCTCTGGCGGGCAATGCTGGCGCATCTGGAACCCCTCATGGCAAGTCAGCCGGTAACCTGTTCCTTCGAGATGCGGGAACTCGATGAGCACGTCAAATTCAACCAACGAAATTTCTAATGCTGTCCAGAGAACAAATTACAGATGCCGCCAACCGTCTCCATGAGGCTGAACGCAAGAGAGTCCAGATAAGAGCCCTGAGCCAGGACTTCGACATGGATTTGACCGATGCTTATGCGATTCAGAAAGCTTGGCTGGATCGTCGGTTGGCCGATGGCGAGCAGATCGTCGGCTACAAGATCGGGCTGACTTCAAAAGCCATGCAGCTCGCGATGAATATTGATACTCCGGATTACGGTGTCCTGACGAGCGCGATGGTGTTTGAGAATGGCTCGACCCTGAAGGCCGCTGACTTCCTCGATCCACGAATCGAAGCTGAATTTGCTTTTGTGCTGAAAGCCCCGCTTTACGGTGATTCGGTCTCCATCGAGGATGTGATGGAGGCCACCGACTATATCCAGCCAGCCCTGGAATTAATATCAGCTCGAAGCCTTAGGACCGATCCTGACACCGGGTATACCCGCAATGTCTGCGATACGATTGCCGACAACGCGGCTAATGCGGGGATCATTTCTGGCGGCATACAGGTGGCTCCTGATGCTATTGATTTGCCGCACTGCGGCGCCATTCTGTCGCTGAATGGTGTGGTGGAAGACACGGGGCTCGGGGCTGCTGTGATGGGGCATCCGGCACATGGGATCAGCTGGGTCTGCAAGCGTTTCGCGCCGCATGGCATCGGCCTTGAAGCGGGACAGGTGATACTGTCCGGTTCTTTCACGCGTCCTGTCGCAGTCGCCCCTGGTGATCGTGTGCAGGCGGATTATGGGGCGCTGGGCCGGATCGAGATCGACTTCGCCTGACGTCCGAACCTGTTTAAGCAATCGTCGCCAGGCCGCAGCCGGCTGCCTGCGCTTGGGGTCGCCCATGCGTTAGGGTATGCTCCGCGTCCATGATGACCCTGAATGAATTTCGTAAGACCACGCGGGATTGGCTCGAGCACAATTGTCCGCAATCAATGCGTACTCGGATGGTACCCGGTGAAGATGTTAACGGCGGACGTCGCCGCAGCACTAATCCGGAGGCTTATATCTGGCTTGAACGAATGGCAGAGCGCGGCTGGACCGCCCCAACCTGGCCAACGGAGTATGGTGGGGGAGGGCTGTCAAAGGAGGAGTTCCTCATTCTGCTTGAGGAGATGCAACGCATCGGCGCAAGGCCACCGCTGGGTGGAATGGGTATTACCATGATCGGGCCTACCCTGCTGGAGTTTGGGACGGAAGAGCAGAAGCTCCGCCATCTACCGCCGATTGTCCGGGGAGAGACCGCCTGGTGCCAGGGTTACAGTGAACCAGGGGCTGGCTCAGATCTTGCCAGCCTGTCGACACGCGCCGTTTCGGATGGCGATGACTACCTGGTTAACGGATCCAAGATCTGGACCTCAGGGGCTGATCATGCAGATTGGATTTTCTGTCTCGTCAGGACGGACCCTGACGCACCGAAACACGATGGCATCAGTTTCCTGCTGTTTTCCATGGAATCGGAGGGCGTGACGGTAAAACCGATCGAGTTGATTAATGGGCACTCGCCCTTCTGCCAGACATTCTTTGATAATGTCCGAGTTCCCAAGGCTGACCGAGTCCACCGGGAGAATAAGGGCTGGACGGTTGCCAAACGACTGCTGCAGCATGAGCGCTCAGGACTGGCTGCGCTGGCCAGTGCGGATAAAGCCGGGCCCTTGCAGCGTATCAAGCCAAGTCTACCGCTGGGCGAACTGGCAAAGCACTACCATCCGGGGGGCACTGTCGATGCGGAGTTGCGTCATGATGTCATCGCCAATGAGATGCTGCTGCGCAGCTATGTATCGACCCAGGCCAGGGCGGTTGCGGAGTCCGAGGCAGATACCCCCGGTGCCACAACGTCTATCTTCAAATATATAGAAGCAGAATATGTGAAAGCCCAGCTGGAACTCCAGGTGCGGATACGTGGTATGCAGTCCCAGGGCTGGGAGGGAGACAGCTTCACTGAAGAAGAAATTCGTATGGGGCGCCTGAATCTCGAGGCGAAATCTATTTCAATAGCAGGCGGTTCCAACGAAATTCAACTCAACATTATCGCCAAGCGGGTGCTTGGCCTGCCGGATTAAGGAGTGTCTCGTGAATGATCTGCCGCAAACCATCAATGGTCCCCTGTGGGCTGCCCGCAACTGGTCAGCGGATGCCGGTGCCGGGAGTATTCATGACGATGAAACCGCGGAAAATCTTGGTTTCAGGGGCGGCACTGTGGCGGGTGACATTCATATGAACCAGTTCCCGCCACTGCTGGTTCAGGTCTATGGCAATAGCTGGTTTGAGCAGGGACACATTGCCCTCAACTTCAGGAATGCGACGGTAGACAGGGAGAAGGTGCAGGTCTTTGGAGAACGTCCCCAGGGCCCTGCTGCGCAGACCAGGGTCTGGATGGAGCGTGAGGATGGCATGCTGGTGTGCGAAGGATCAGCGGGAGTCGGGTCCAATGCACCCTCAGCCTTGCGGGACCTCGATTATCGTCCCTGCGACCCGGCAGAACTTCGCATTCTGAGAAAGGTACAGCCCGGCATGAGCCTGGGCGAGTACGATGTTGTCGCCAGCACCGATAAACAGTTTGAACGCTACGACAATAACCTGATCAGTGATCCTCTCAGCTGGTATCGCCATGAGTCACCCTGGGGTGGGCCCATTGCCGCGCCCTGTACTGTTCTCGAGTTCCTCTGGGGTTCAGCCATGATCGAGCTTGCGCCGCTAGTGGAAAAAGCGGTCAGCCTGTTCGGGGCCATGGAAATCTCTTTTTCCAAGGGGCCGATGCTGATGGATAAGGAGTATCACATCAGCACTTCGGTTGTCTGCGTGGGCCATAGCCCCAAGACTGAATATGTCTGGTACGAACAGCAGGCCTTTGACCAGGCAGGGGACCTGGTTGTGACGCTGCTGATGCAGTCTCGTGCCCTGAAGGACAGCTCACCTCTGTATAACTGACGGGCAGCACTGGTTAGCGGTAGACGTCAAGGTCCTCTGCCAGGACAACCGGGCCGTCATATTTTTCCTGCACCTCACGGAGGACTACTTCATCCTCCATGCCGAATACCAATACATGGTACAGCACCAGCAAGCCGGGTCTCGCTCGACTGGCCAGTTCCGCCAGTTCATAGCTGGTCGTGTGATTGGAGCGATGATAGTTCTGCCAGAATTCAGATCGCTGGGCCAGAGCTCGTTCAGACACGACCTCGTGAATCAGGATGTCTGCACCTGTCGCCATCTTCTCAATGACCGGATCGTAGGCGGCGTCGCCGGATATCACGATGACCTTGTCCGGTGTAGTGAACCGGTAGCCATAGGCGTTGGGCCAGGTACCATGTTTAACCTGAAAGGCTTCTACGGTCACCCTGTTGTCTTTGAAGACGACACCAGCGTCGATCTCTTTGGCCTGGATCTTCCACCCTGCGGGGGTTGCCGGTTCCAGTCCATAGAGTCGGTAGCGGTTATCTTCCTGCCAGGCCCTGCTGACATGCTCTGCCATCGACTTGACGCCGGTGGGGCCAAATAGCTGGAAGGGTACCTCGCGGCCATGGGTCCACGTGGTGTATACCAGGTCGGGCAGACCTGCTGAATGGTCGTGGTGGAGGTGGGTCAGAAAGGCGATGTCGAGCCTGTCGACATTCAGCGCATCGAATTGACCGCCATATTCTGTTGACGCCGCGGCTGCCCTGCGGACAACTCCGGGCCCAAAGTCCACGATATAAGGGCGATCATCGACGATAATGGCGGTGGCGGGCCCGGAACGCTCTGGTGTGGGTATGGGGGTGCCGGTCCCCAGCATCACCACGCTGGTCTCAGCAGAGGCTGAATTCACGTTCAGTAGTAGCAACAGCATCATTGCGAACAGTGGCATTGGCAGGTTTCCCTTATAGTTCGTACTATGACACTTGTACGGTAAAGAGCCTGTTCATTGCAACCACCCCTGAATCATCCGCAGTTTCGCCGGCTGTTCTGCGCACAGGTCATTGCGCTGCTTGGGTCAGGCCTGACAACCGTGGCCCTGACGCTGTTGGCCTACCAGATATCCCCGGTAGGGGCCGGATCACTGCTGGGCACCGTGTTGGCGATAAAGATGGTGGCTTATGTCTTCTTTGCGCCGATAGTGGGAGGGCTGGCGCATCGGTTTGATCGAAAGGCGTTAATGGTGTCCCTGGATCTACTGCGAGCCCTGGTGGTGATTGCGATGCCGTTTGTTACAGAGTCCTGGCAGATTTACCTGCTGATCTTCCTGCTGAGTATCTTTACGGCAGGTTTCAATCCTGTTTTCCAGTCGACCATACCGGATCTGCTGGACAATGAGCAGACTTACACCAGAGCGCTCTCCCTGTCCCGGCTGGCTTACGATATTGAGGCGTTGCTCAGCCCGGCTGCAGCCGGACTCGTATTGCTGGTCGCGACTTTCGATTCACTTTTTCTCCTGAATGGGTTGGCTTTCCTGCTGTCTGCATGCCTGGTTTCCCTGGTACGGCTGCCGCAACAGAAGCGGGTTAAACGACTTGGTGGGTTGTCTGCACAGGTTACTTTCGGTTTGCGCGCTTACTGGAAGACGCCGCGGCTACGAGCCTTGCTGGCTTTATATGTTGGGGTGGCTTTGGCCAGCGCGATGGTCATTGTCAATACGGTGGTTTATGTGAGGGAAACCCTGGGGGGTGATGAGAGCCAGGTCGTCCTGGCTCTCGCTGCTGCTGGCCTGGGATCCATGCTAGCGGCACTGCTGATCCCTCGTCTGCTCAGCGATGGGGCTGTTCGCCCGGTGCTGCTGATGGGGACGGTCCTGATGTCACCCATGCTTTTATTGCTCAGCCTGACGCCCTCTTTCTCGCAGCTTCTGTTTCTGTGGTTCGTTACCGGCTTCGGCTGGTCGTTGGTTCAAACTCCCGCTGGCAGGGTAGTCAATCGTTCATCCGCGCCTGCAGACAGGGATGCCTATTATTCAGCGCAGTTTGCATTGACTCACTTGTGCTGGCTGGTGGCTTATCCAGTGGTCGGCTATCTTGGCGAGGCCGTCGGCATTGAGCTGACCGGGCTGCTTGTCGGTGTCATCTGTGCAGGTGCAGCGCTAGCAGGTTACTGCCTCTGGCCAGATCCCGACGACAGGGTGTTGCTGCACACTCATCAGGCCCTGACACACGCCCACGCGCATCAGCATGATGGTCATCATCAACACGACCATCCGGATGCAGGACAGTATTCCAGTGAGTCGTCAGATCATGAGCATCAACATGAAGCCGTGACCCACAGTCATATTTTTGTGATAGACGACCATCACCCTAGCTGGCCACGATAAACTTTGTAACAATGTCGCTACCTGCTTATGAGAGTGTGACTGATGCCTTTCCTGAATCGCGCGAGTGCTCGGATCTACTATGAAGTAAAGGGCCAGGGTGAAGCGATAGTCTTTGCCCACGGCGCAGGTGGTAACGCGGCGATCTGGTTCAACCAGGTTGCTCAGTTCTCGAGTACACACACGACCATCACTTTCGATCACAGGTTCTTTGGGCGTTCGTCGTTTGATGAGCCGTTGAACATCAATGATTTTCGTGACGACCTGCTCGCGTTACTGGATGAACTGGGTATTGAAAGAGCCCACCTCGTGGGTCAGTCGATGGGAGGTTTTACCTGCTTGAGAACAGCGCTGGATGCCCCCGATCGAGTAATATCCCTCACGCTGAGTTGTACCAGCGGAGGCATTCATAATCCGCAGCCAACGGAGGCCGTTCGTGACCTGTCAGCCTCCAGTGGTCGTGGCACTGCTGGTATCCTCAACACCATGTCGCAGGCTTCCGCGGCCAAGCCCGACTTGATGCAATTGTACGAGTCCATCAGTAACTTCAATATAAATTTCAGCTGGGACAAATTGGCGACTCTGCTCAGTGCGGAAAACGTGGTGCAGTGGGATCAGCTTGATCAGGTGCAATGCCCGACGTTGTTTATCAGCGGTGTTGAAGATCCGCTCTTCCCGCCAGTCCAGCTCCAGCAGTTTGTCCCCTATTTTCGTGATGCGGTGTTAGAGCTTGTTCAGGATGCCGGCCATTCGCCTTACTTTGAACAGCCTGAAGTGTTTAATGGTTTGCTGCGGGGGCATATTGAAAACGCGCAGTAATGACTTGGAGACCCGCGGGGCGCGGTGAATCTCAAGGTGTCTGATGACGCCCTGATGGTGCAAGGCACGATAGTGGTATCCTACCACTGAGACAGAGCAGTTATTCATTGAAAATTGAGAGGTGAACGATGACAGTAAAACTTCAAGGAGGAGATCCCTTTCCTTCCCTTTCCCTGAACATCGCAGGTGGCGGGACTGTATCGCTGCCGGACGATCTTGAGTCTCCCCTGACCATTGTCCTGTTCTACCGTGGCCACTGGTGACCCTACTGTCGTCGCCTGCTCGCAGGCTATGAGGAGCGCCGTGCAGCGCTTGCAGAAGAAGGGGTCAGCATCATCGCGGGTACCGTCGACTCCGAGGAGGACACGTTAGACGTAGCCGAGCCGCTTGGATTTCCTGTTGCCTATGGAATGACGCGAGAAGATGGGGAGCTTGTTCGAGCCTGGTGGGATGATCGCCGTGATCATATCCAGCCCAGTGAATTCGTCCTGAGCCAGAGCGGTAGGGTGATGATGTCGACCTACAGCAATTCACCCATCGGACGTATGGATCCGGCAGAAGCGTTGACGCTGATCAGGTTTCTGAATGCCCAGCGGTCGAAAAAGTGATCTCGCGAGTTTGTCTGTCACACCCGTGTAAGTTAACCCAAAGAGCGAAGTAAGTTATGTTGTTGAAAGATGCGTCCCTCCTGGAAGGTCGGGCATTTGTTAATGGCGAATGGATTAACGCCGATTCTGGAGAGACGACACCTGTCACCAACCCCGCTACCGGCGAAGTGATTGCGGAAGTCGCCAAGTGCGGCACCGCTGAAACACGACGGGCGATAGAAGCTGCAGAAGCCGCTTTGCCGATCTGGCGCTCGAAAACCGCGAAAGAGCGGGCTGTCATTCTCCGGGACTTCTTTGACCTGATGATGGCAAACCAGGATGACCTGGCGAGAATACTGACGGCTGAAATGGGTAAACCATTGAACGAGGCCCGTGGTGAGATTGCTTACAGCGCGAGTTTCATTGAGTGGTTTGCAGAAGAAGGCAAACGCGTTTATGGCGATACCATTCCTGCGCCGGCAAGTGATAAGCGTATAGTCGTTGTTAAGCAGGGTATCGGGGTTGTTGGTTGCATCACCCCATGGAATTTCCCCAGTGCCATGCTCGGCCGAAAGATTGGTCCGGCGCTCGCTGCCGGTTGTACTGTCGTCTGCAAGCCGGCGAATGCGACGCCTTTATCTGCATACGCGATGGCTGTATTGGCAGAGCGGGCCGGTGTGCCTGCGGGTGTCTTTAATGTTGTAACCGGAAAAACCGGCGAAATCGGTGCTGAGATCACTTCCCATCCCGTGGTCCGGAAAGTCACGTTTACGGGCTCGACCCCCGTTGGCAAACAGTTGATGGCGGAGTGTGCCGCGACGGTTAAGCGGACCTCCATGGAACTGGGTGGTAACGCACCTTTTATTGTCTTTGATGATGCTGATCTTGATGCGGCCGTCGCCGGCGCGATCGCATCGAAATACCGCAATGCAGGGCAAACCTGTGTCTGTACCAACCGTCTTCTCGTCCAGGAAGGTGTCTACGCTGCCTTCGCTGAAAAGCTGGCTGAGGAAGTCGGTAAATTCAAGCTTGGTAATGGCGCCGATGACGATGTCACGATGGGTCCTCTAATCGATGAAGGTGCCGCCGAAGATGTCTGTGGATTTATTGACGACGCTGTTGCCAAGGGTGCGCAGGTTGCCATGGGAGGTGGGCGATCCTCATTGGGTGCTGCCTTTGTGGAACCGACGATTCTTACCGATGTCACCGATGACATGCGCGTCTTCAGGGAGGAAATATTCGGTCCGGTGGCGCCGCTGTTCAAGTTTTCGACTGAGTCGGAAGCCATCCAGATGGCCAACGACACGGAATTCGGTTTGGCGGCCTATTTTTATGCACGAGACATTGGCCGCGTCTGGCGGGTCAGTGAAGCGCTTGATTATGGCATTGTCGGCATAAACGAAGGCATTATTTCAACAGAGGTGGCTCCCTTTGGTGGTGTCAAGGAATCGGGTAATGGCCGCGAAGGATCGAAATACGGTCTTGATGACTATATTGAGATCAAGTACCTGATGATGGGCGGTATCGACCGTTAACTTGTCCTTGGTGAAGGAGAGCGTAACGGCCGTGACTATTGCCACGGAAGCCAGCAAGAAATAGCCGGGAAGAAATAGCCAGGAAGAAACAGAAGAACCTGGCGTTGAAGCTGGTCCTGGTGGCGATCAGGGCTCTTTATCTAATCTAGGTCCATGGAGGTGATTGATCCATTCAGGGTCATGCTGCCCTGTCTAGAATGCCCGGGATCAATGCCTCCCAGCCGATTGCCATGATGTGGATACCCTGGCACATGGGCCTGATATCCCTGATGATCTTCGCTGCGATGTCGCTACTGGCCGCTTTGACATCTTCAGCGTTATCAATGGTCTCGATGACATCCGCCGGTACGTCGATTCCCGGTACATTCTTGTTCATGTGTTCAGCCATTCTGGCGGATTTGACCGGCAGGATGCCGGCAATGATCGGTACCTTGAAGGGGGCAACGCGACTCATGAAGGCTTCGAACGCGTCGGCGTCAAAAATTGCCTGCGTCTGGAAGTACCTCGCGCCAGCTTCTATTTTCGTTTCGAATCTGGCAATTTCGGTGTCCAGGTCGTCTGCCCCTGGGTTAACAACAGCGCCAACGTTCAAATCGGGAGCCTGGTTCAGGGCGTTGCCGGTTGAATCTTGTCCCCGGGCCAGACCGGCGGCGGCGCTGATCAAGGCTTCCGTGCCAAAGTCGAATACGGGTTTAGCTTCGGGGTGATCGCCGAGGTGAGGTGGGTCGCCGCCCATACACACCAGGTGCTGGACTCCGAGAGAGCCTGCCCCCAGCATGTCTGACTGCAGCGCAATGCGGTTTCTGTCCCTGGTTGTCATCTGCAGGATAGGTTCGACGCCCACCTGGACAAGCGCATGAGCAGCGGCCAGGGGTGAGAGGCTCATCCTGGCATTATGTGAGTCGGTAACGTTAAAAGCGTCGACACAAGATTGCAGTGATTCTGCAGTGTTCAGCATCTTGCTGATATTAATGCCCTTGGGCGGTGTGAGTTCGCTGGTAACGACGAACGCACCATCTTCTAGTTTTTCCTTGAATGTAGACATTAACCTCTTCCGATAAACGGCATTCCTGATGCCATGATGGTCATGAACTGTACATTCGCAGAAAGCGGCATAGTTGCTATCTGAACGACAGCATTGGCTACGTGTGCGACATCCATGGTGGGTTCAGGCCTGATCGAGCCGTCTGCCTGCGGGACACCGTCAGACATTCTTGCTGTCATGTCCGTGAGCGCATTACCGATGTCGATCTGACTGCAGACAATGTTGTAGGGCCTGCCATCGAGCGATGTCGATCGAGTCAGGCCGGTCACGCCATGCTTGGTCGCTGTATAGGGAGCGGAACCAGGCCTGGGTACGTGCGCGGATATTGAACCATTGTTGATAATCCGGCCGCCCATGGGATCCTGGTGCTTCATCAGTTGAAAGGCTTTTTGAGTACAGAGGAAAGTGCCGGTGAGGTTACTGTCCACGACCTGCCGCCATTGCTCGAAAGTGATTTCATCTATTGGCGCGGGTGGTGCACCGCCGCCGGCGTTATTAAAAAGTACATCAAGTCGGCCGAAGGTCTTCCGTGTCCGGACGAATAACGCCTCTACCTGCTCGATGTCAGCCACATCAGTGCTGATGGCGATGGCCTCGCCTTGGCATTCGTCGGCGACGGCCAGCAACGGATCGAGCCTCCGCCCGGTCAAAACGAGTTTGAAGCCAGCGGCTGAGAGCGCCAACGCCGAGTGTTTGCCGATACCTGAGCCGGCACCGGTGACCAAAGCGATACCTGTCATGCGGAATTCCTTCGTCTGTCTCCTGGGTATAGTACTATAGGCAGATGCCACGTTTTGCCGCCAACATCACGACTATGTTCCAGGAACTGCCCATGCCGGAAAGGGTCCAGGGGGCGCTTCATTGTGGTTTCACGGCTGCTGAATTTCTGCTGCCCTACGAGTGGCCCGTTGCGGAGATCCGAGGGTGGCCCGGCGCCAGCGAGATCAAGTTTATTCTGATCAATACGCGTCCTGGAGTCGATGGGTCCCCTGGCTGCGCTGCAATTCCCGGACGCGTTGACGAGTTTCGTTCCGACTTTGAGCTGACGCAGCATTACATGGAGGGGCTCGATGTCGACATGGTGCACCTCATGGCCGGCAGGGTAGACGGGGACCTCGCTGACGCTGAGTGTTGTTTTGTCGAGAATGTTCGGTGGGCGGCAGACCGGGTGCCTGACAAGACGATACTGCTAGAAGCGTTAAACAGCTTCGATATGCCTGGTTATTTGCATTGCCTGACGGATCACACCATTAGCCTGATTGAGCGGATTGATCGGCCTAACGTCCTGCTTCAATTCGACTTTTATCACCAGCAATTAATGGAAGGCAACCTGGCAATGACCCTGGCAAAGCACTGGCAACATATCGGTCACGTGCAGTTTTCCAGTGTGCCCGGGCGGCACGAACCGCAGTATGGTGAGGTCAATACGGACTATCTCTTCGACTGGCTGGATGATCATGGGTATCAAGGTTGGGTCGGCTGTGAATACAAGGCCAAGGCGTTGACTCCTGAAGGCCTGGTGTGGGGGCATCGTTGGGGCCTCGGACCAGCTTAGCCTGTCAGCCGTGCATGGTCAGTCCGCCAGAGACACTGATGGTCTGCCCGGTGATAAAGTCGGCATCGTTGCTGGCCAGAAAAACCACGATACCGGCGACATCCGCCGGTTGACCCAGTCTCTTCATGGGAATGGCCCGCTCGAGCCCTGATCTGACTTTCTGCCCAAACTCACCCTTACCGGCAAATTCTTCGAACAGCGGGGTGTCCGTCGGACCCGGGCAAACGGTATTGATGCAGATACCACTTCGGGCCAGTTCCCGTGCCACACTCTTACCAAAACCTGTCAGCGCGGCCTTGCAACCTGCATAGACTGCTTCCCCGGTTGATCCAACCCGACCAGCATCACTGGATACGTTAACGATCTTCCCGGAGCCCTGGTCAATGAACGCAGGCAATACATGGTGATGAAGGTTCAGAGGGCCCTTGTAGTTGATGTCAATCACCCGGTCCCAGAAGTCGGGATCCGTGTCTATAAAGGGCTGGGCAATGTCCCAGCCTGCATTATTGATGAGAATGTCGAGACCCTGGAGCCTGTTCCGGGCGTCGCTGACAGCCTGACCCACCGCTGCGTAATCGGCAATATCGACTTGATGGGTGCTGGTGTTTACCGAGGTCAGGGAACTGGCGACCTGGCGTATGGCTGTCCCGTCGATATCAAACAAGGCAATGTCGCAGCCGGCGGCGGCCAGTCGCTCACAAATTTCTGTCCCGATGCCGCCTCCGGCGCCTGTGACAATGGCTTTCTTTCCCGTTAGGCCGAGCACGATTCCTCCTCAAGTTCTGCGTATTGCGGGGATTTGATCATCGATTGTCGAGCACGCGTTTGGCTTTACCTTCTGAGCGGGGGATAGATCCAGGCTCGTGCACGACGACCTTTGAGGTCACACCGACATAAGTCTTGATCCGGTAAGCGAGTTCATCAGCGATTGCCGGGCTGGTAGTGGACTCGGCCTTTTCGACATTGACCGTCATGATATCCATGTGTCGATCCTTGCTCAGTTCAATCTGGTAGTGGGGTGCGAACCCCTTGACTGCCAGCAGGTGCTCTTCTATCTGAGAGGGGAAGACGTTAACGCCCCTGATAATCATCATGTCATCACTTCGACCGGTAATTCTGGCCATGCGCCTCATGGTTCTTGCCGTGCCAGGCAGTAATCGTGTGAGGTCCCGGGTTCGGTACCGGATGACAGGCATTGCTTCCTTCGTCAGGCTGGTGAAAACAAGCTCGCCTTCCTCGCCTTCATTGACTGGCTTGCCAGTGTCAGGGTTAACCACTTCCGGGTAGAAATGGTCTTCCCAGATGGTCGGCCCGTCTTTTGTGGCCAGACATTCCTGGGCGACTCCCGGTCCGATGACCTCGGAGAGGCCATAGATGTCGACAGCCTGGATATCAGTCCTTGCTTCTATTTCACTGCGCATGGCGTCAGTCCAGGGTTCTGCCCCAAAGATGCCCAGTCGAAGAGAAAGGGCTTGAGGGTCGACACCCTGGCGTTCCATTTCGTCGGCGATGTTCAACATGTAGGAGGGCGTGACCATGATGATGTCTGGATCGAAGTCAACGATGAGTTGTACCTGCCTCTCTGTCTGGCCGCCACCAAAAGGTATGACGGTGCATCCCAGGTGCTCTGCGCCATAGTGGGCGCCGAGCCCCCCGGTACACAGACCGTAGCCATAAGAAACGTGTCCTTTGTCAGCTGCCTGTCCGCCGGCCGCCCTGATCGAGCGCGCAGCCACTTCTGCCCAGGTGTTGACGTCATTCTGTGTATAGCCGACGACTGTAGGTTTTCCCGTCGTACCACTGGACGCGTGAACCCTGACGATATGCTCCATGTCAGCAGCAAACGTTCTGAACGGGTAGTTGTCCCGGAGGTCCTGTTTTGTTGTAAACGGAAATTTCTCCAGATCCTCAAGGCTATGAAGGTCTTCGGGATGAACCTGGTGTTCCCGGAACATGTCCTGGTACATGGGTGAGTTGTCGAAAGCGTGTTGCAGAGTCTGGCGAAGACGGGTCAACTGCAGGTTTCTCAATTCGTCGATACTGGCCGTTTCGATGGCATGCAAAGGCTCTAGACAGGGAGTGTTGGACATGTTGTTGAGCAGGTAAGATTTGGGAAAATCATACAAAAATAGCGTGTCAGTGCGCTATATTTGTATCATGAATTTTCCTGAGAGTTTCTTGCAGGAGTCTTAGTTGGTAGCGCCGGATATTTTAAGCGAACTGCAGCGTAACTTCGTGCAGGGCAAGTCACTTAAAACCAGATCCCTGGTGGTCACTTTTTTTGGCGATATCGTGTCCCAGCATGGTGGCGTCGTGTGGCTGGGTAGCGTGATATCGGCCCTGGCAAAGTTCCAGGTGAATGAGCGCCTGGTCCGAACTACAGTCTTCAGGTTGGTCCAGGATGACTGGCTTGAGGCTCACCGGCAAGGTCGTCGAAGCTTCTACCGGTTCAGTAAGTACGGTGAACAGGAATACGAACGCGCCGCGAGACGGATTTACTCGATGCAGTCTGGTGCCTGGTCCGGTCGCTGGCAACTGGTGGTACCGATAGCTGTTGATATCGCGAACAAAGAGAAGCTCCTGCGCTCGTTAGCCTGGCAGGGCTACCGAGGCATCAGCACCGGTTTGCTGGCAAAGCCCGGGGATGGAGGCGGAGAACTGCTGGATACGCTCGCGGAGTTCAACGCGTCGGATCAGGTTCTGCTGATGACGGCAAGCACATCGGACATGTCGTCCACGGAGCTTGTCAGTGATCTTGTCTATAGAAGTTGGCGACTGGATGAAGTCGCTGACGGTTATATGGAGTTCCTGGAGCGATACTCGTCACTCAGGGCCTGGCTGAATGAGCCGGGTCAACGAGCAGGAATCACGCCGGAAGTCGCTTTCATGGTTCGGCTCATGTTAATTCAGGACTATCGTCGACTGCTTTTGCAGGATGTGCCGATACCGGACGAGTTGCTGCCGGAGTCCTGGCCTGGAAGAGAGGCGAAGCAGACTGCGGCTGAAATCTACCGTATTGTTGCGCCTTTATCGGTTGCCTACATTCGGGCCGAGTTTCAGAGCACGGAGGGATTGTTCCCCGCCGCTGTTTCTGGCTTCGAACGGAGATTCGTGGATTGACAGAAAAAACGACAGCCGTTTGCTTTCCGTTAATTGAGTCCAAATAATGGGGCCATGACCAGAGAGTTAGCGAAAGTTGGGAAGTCGGACAAAGGGCAGCAGGCGATTATCAATATCCTTGATGCGGCTGAATCTGTCCTGATCGATGAGGGTTACCATAATTTTACCTTGCGTAAGGTGGCCGCTTCTGCCGGACTGACGATAGGTAACCTCCAGTATTACTATTCGACCAAGGATTCGTTGATTGCGGCGATGCTTGATAACGCGGTAGAACGTTACCTTGAGCGATTTGGGGAGGTTCGGGCAAGTGCCGGACCGGATCCAGAAAACCAATTCATCGAATTGGTCTCGATGATTATCAGGGATCTTAACCAACGATCAACGACCATGTTCTTTCCCGAAGTCTGGGCCCTTGCAAATCATTATGACCATGCCGTTGATTTTATGGATGCCATGTATGACAAGTATCGTCAGGTGCTGATGGAGGTGATTGGTAATGTCAATCCGTCGTTGTCGCCGGATCAGAGTCAGCGCCTTGCTCTCTTTATCAGCAGTTCAATTGAGGGACACACGATGTTTATTGGCCACGGGAAGCCCTGGTCGGGAGAGACTGAGCATATAGTGACCATGGCAACACAATCGTTTCTCTGGCTGGTCAAGGAAGGCCGTTGCCCATAATATTCAGCATGGTGTTGAATCTGGAGAAAAATAGGTCTACCGTACTAAAGTTGATGCGTGATCAGGCGGCAGGATTACTGCAGACAGACAGAAAGATAGAAAGAAAGATAGAAAGAAAGATAGACAGACAGAAGGATAGAAAGATAACAAAAAGATAACAGAAAGATAGAAATAACGAGTTACGGAGCCATCGAGGCAAGTCCGGAAATACACGCAAAAAGATAAGCAAGAAGGAAAACGTCATGCGCTTTTGCCAATCTATTCTACTGCTGGTCACCCTGCTGGTTGTTGCAACGGCAACTCAGGCTAGCCAGGAACTTCTCCAACAGAACTGCATGGGCTGTCACGTGCCAGCGGCGGACGGCTCGCTATCGCGAATCAGTGGTCAGCGTAAGACGCCGGAAGGTTGGAAGATGACGTTGAGGAGAATGGAAACGGTCCACGGTATCACGGTGGGCAATCAGGAGATTCCCATCGGCCGGAGCACGCAGGAACTGGTTAAGTATCTCGCCGATACTCAGGGTCTGGCGCCCTCTGAAGCAGCCCCTTACCGCTATCTCATCGAGCAGCGTCTGAATCACGTCGAAAACTTTCCTGATGAAGAAAAGTACATGTGTGGCCGGTGCCACTCCAGCGGCAGATTTGCCCTGCAGAGACGGACCGCCGAAGAATGGGATTTGCTGGTGCATTTCCATCTGGGCCAGTACCCCACGATCGAATACCAGATGTACGGCCGGGACCGGGACTGGGTTGCCATGGTGTTCGATGAGACAGTCCCGCTCCTGACAGAAAAGTATCCCTTCGAGTCCCAGGCCTGGGACGACTGGCAGAAGACCGAGAAGCCGAACCTCGCGGGTCGCTGGGTGATGAGTGGTCACATGGCCGGACAGGGTTTTGTGCACCTCGTGATGACTACGGAGGCGGCCGAGGGCGACGATGCTTATAAGCTAACGGTTGCCGGCCTTGGTCCCAAGGGAGAAGCGCTGGCAGGTTCCGGTAACGCTATTGTTTACACTGGATACGAGTGGCGGGGTAGTTTTGATATTAACGGTACCCCGATGCGCATGATGCTGGCGGCAGATGCGGATGGCAATC